>JAYVPE010000666.1:0-3332 GCA_043757575.1 Pirellula sp. | reverse complement strand
CAAATCGAACGGGGACAACGGACCGTTTCTTTTTGTCATCGTCGATGAATTTTCCTTTCGTAAGTCGATTCCTGTGAACGAGCATTCGTGCTCGAACGTTTCCACGACTTGCATCCGAATCTATATCCTGAGTAATGAACCATTCAGGAAATTGCCACGCGGTTATACCCGTTTGCGGTAGGAGAGGATCATCGGGATCTGTTGGGGGTGTATACAGCTTCAAAACCAACAACGGCGGGTCAAATAGATTCTTCAACTTTTCAACCAAACGTGGCTCAACGATTTCATCGGTCGGAATTGACCAGGTTTCGAGGCCGCCAACCAGAACGGAATGATTCGGCAGGTCGAGCATCGAACCAGGTCCGAACGACGTGACCAATTGGCTTTGGCGAATTTGGCCATGAGGTTTTGATCCAGGTCGTCGGTTCATTGGTCGTTCTCTTCTTCACCTTCGATTTCGATTCCGTCAAGTGTCTTAAGCCAAAGGTTCACATTTGGCGCGACATCCCGCAGGGATCGGTTGGCTCTAAATTTCTTATGCCTTGGAGGCAGTGCTTTTAGTTCGGGGCTTAAAAACTCGTACAGAAGTCGTCGAGCAGATCCGACCTCTGTCTGGTATTGCAACGTACCATCGGTATCACGGAGCTCTTTTGCGATGCGGCACCATTCGTCGAGCAAATCCTTGGAACGATCCCTGACAAGAGTTTTCACTCTTTCGCGGTCTTGAATCTTGGGCTCCGTACTTGTGTCAAAGGCCCGCTGTGCAAGGGCATTCACCGCAAATTCGAGATTAGGCAGGTTCTCTAGAATCTCGTTCGCTCCCCTTGGTGGTGTCATGGGCGAGAACCCATGCCTCGCCAAGGCAATCAGCGTTCCTGCCAACCCCCGATCAAGTGCGCGAGGCGAAAATGGAGTTACACTGGTCGCTTCCACACTTCGATAAAATGATTCATGGAATGCAGAAAAGCGTTCGTAATGCGAACGGTCTCGCGGTTTATGAATGTTGAGCACCGTTACAACTAAACCTGGTCGGCTATGGTCCCGTCCAACTCGACTCGTCGCTTGAATGTATTCCGCACTGGTTTTGGGCTGTCCAAACACGACCATCAATCCAAGACGAGTAATGTCCAGTCCCACCGAGATCATGTTCGTAGCAATTGCGATATCAACATGATCGTCCTTATCGAAAGTCTGTTCCAGTCTTCGCTTAGCCTCAGACACCTTGCTAGTTGAAATACGACTGGTCAACTCGATCGCCTCGTACGCAATGGTTCGATCGACAAACGAACCCAATGCTTCCCCTACCCGTCGGCGCATTCCGCGATTCGTTAATTGTGTTCGGACTTCATCCTCAATAAGCCGCCGAGCACCACCTAGCTCACGAAGGCTATTGAAGTAGCCAAGCAAGGTCATGTAGGAATCGGCAGGATTCGAAGTGGCTTTTGTGCCACCCGCTTCCGCATAAGCTTTTTTGGCGGCACTCATTAGAGCCAAATAAACTCGTAACATTACCACCTTCGGACTTCTGCCCTGTGCGGCAATACCGACGTACATGCGAGCGTTGCTATCTATGACGCTGTGAGTCTTTGCAAAAAATGAGTCACGGCGATCTGGCCCAGGCGGTGGGAACACATCCACCTGCGAATGATTGAACAATGATTGGATTTGAGACTCAGCTCGGCGGACTGTTGCCGTTGAAGCAACAATTTTCGGTCGAACTTGCTTTCCATCGATCTCGATTGTGGAAAGCGAATCGAGCGCGGTCTCATAAAGCCCGACCATCGTTCCAAGAGGTCCTGAAATCAAATGCAATTCGTCTTGGATGACCAGATCCGGTGGCAACAATCGATCCACCGGAAGTGCTCGGCCCTTCATTCGTTCACACGGACCATAAAAGCCATCGTTATCAGCTCGATCAACTCGTCCAAAAAAAACTCCAACTTCTCCCGTCCAGGGCATGGCAGCAAACTTGTCGACGGTAGCAATGATGAAGCAAGGAAGTCTTCGATAGATGGGTTCATCTACAGAAAGAATCGGGAGTGGATTTCCTCTCGAGAACTCGCAAGTACGGTTTACGCAGCACACGCGAAGGTCGATAGGCGTATCGGGGTTTGGTATCAACTGAAATGACGCCGGTCGGAATTTCTCGCCGCACCACGGACACTCCTCAAGTGGAATCGGCGATGGCTTGCGGTCGTCATTCTTAAAAGCAATAGTTTTCGCGCGAGCTGATTCACGATCGGTATCACCTTTGGCTCCCATTCGGTTCGGTGTTGCAGCCTTCCCCACCCATAGCCCAATTTCAAATGGCCATTCACCTAGCTTATTTACATCATTTTGACGCTCAAGTTCCAACGCACAAATCAGAGCCGCAGCACGACCAAGCTGATCAAGGGTTAGCAATCGAAGCGTGTATCGCATCAGCACGCTCAGGCCCGCAGAAGTGATTCCAGGATTCTTCAGTCGACGAAGTACCAGCGTAAATGCTGCCAGCCCAAGATAGGCTTCCGTCTTTCCACCGCCCGTAGGAAAGAATAGCAGATCAACGAGTTCTCGATCATCATGAGTTGGTTCTGCAATCCCTTTGAGATTCATAAGTATGAATGCAAGTTGAAATGGTCGCCACTCAGGTGTAATTTCCGATGCAGGCTTTTTCAATGCTAACGCCAAGCGCCTACGGCCTTGATTCGCCATCGCTCGATTGGCGATACGGAATGCTTCCAGACACTTGGGATCTTTCAATAGCTCGATACCAAGCTCGATTCGCTTGCTTGCGAACTTAGCATTTTTGATCAGCTCTTCGCATGTTTCTTTGCGACGCGAGGACAACTGAATCAATGCACTCGATTGTTCATCAATCCATTCGCGGTAGTGTTGAACGAGTGGACCAAGCTGGGCTTTCGCATCGTCGCTACTGGTAAGTTCCGATAGCGCATCCATTCTGAGTTCTACTCCATGGATGGAGGCAGGAGCCACGCGTTCGACTTGCGAGCTTGGAATCCAAACGGTTCGAACGATGACGCATTTGCCATCTTCGACGACGGCTTCGGTCGAGATCGCATGGCCTACGGAGAACTCACAAGTATCGCGGTATTGGACGTCAGCAACTAACTGATCCCACTCGTTGCTTTCGAGAGTTGCCAGGTTAGGACGAGGAACGAACGGAACATCACCATGGATTTCCAGTTCAACTTGGAAAATGAATGCTTCATCTGCATAGTCATCACCTGCCGGTACTCGACGATTGACTAGGAAGACAGAGATACTCCGCGTCCCCTTCGGAACATCATCGTCGCCATGATGTGGGTTGAGTGCTCGAGAATTCCAAACGA
>JAYVPE010000665.1:0-3335 GCA_043757575.1 Pirellula sp. | reverse complement strand
ACGCTCCGCCGTCGCGAATCTCGACGGCGGAGCGTCGCGGCACACTTTGTTCGAACGACAAAATATTCGTTCTGCTTGGAAGAAAAACCAATGCTTATGGATCTGGATCTGGATCTGGTTCAAAATTTGATGCGGGTAGCAACCCGATCGTGACCAAAGCCATTGCGCAAGCCACAGTCAAGACCGACAAGATTGACGCTAAGGTTTTGGCGAGTTGCTTCGAGCAGGTTTTTTAGGATCGGTGATGACCCACTGTACACTATGCATTAACCAGTGCCTATCCAGTCGCCTTCGTGCCGCTGTTTGCTCGGTCCTCCTTCCAGAATTTTCGAACATAGCTTAAAACGGCATGCTTAGATTAGTGATGCAGTGCACTATTACCACAATGGAGGGCAGTTGTGATTCCTGATTTCAGCAGACGACGTGAACGACTTTTCCGAGAACTCAAGGATCGCAAATTACCGAATTTGCTCGTAACTTGCCCGCACAACGTTACCTATCTGACAGGCTTTACTGGCGAGGACGGCTTTCTGTTCGCAAACAAGGACAAAGTCACTATCCTGAGCGATGCTAGGTACGAGGAACAACTGCAACAAGAGTGCCCGCTCGATCCCGTGTTCATTCGCGGTGCAACCATTACAATGATCGATGCCGCTGCCAAGTGGTTGGCGACCCAAAAGCTACGAGACGTCTGCGTCGAATCGCAATCCATTACACTGGCGCAGTGGGAGAAGCTGACGGGGCAAATTAAGAACGTACATTTTGGATCCTGCAGCGGTGTTATTGAACACTTGCGAGAACGTAAAGATGCGTCTGAGATCGAGGCAATAGAAAGGGCCGTATCAATCGCCGAACGATCGTTCGTTTCAGTCCAGGCCATGTTGACCGGAGACATGAGTGAGAAGACCGTGGCTGACCAACTAGAATTTTCCATTCGCAAACTGGGCGGAACCGGTAGCGCATTCAAATCCATCGTGGGGGTCGGCTCTAGAGCAGCGCTTCCACATGGGCGTCCATCGGCTAAACGCATTGATGAAGACGCATTTGTATTAATCGATTGGGGTGCAAAAGAGCAGTTGTACTTAAGCGATATTACACGAGTGATTATCACGGGCAAACCAACTTCCAAATTGCAAAAAATCTACCAGACGGTACTGTCCGCGCAGGAAGCTGCTATACGGGCCATTCGTCCTGGAATCTTAATGAGCGAGGTGGACGCAATCGGTCGCGGGATTATCGAAAAAGCGGGATTCGGAAAACGCTTTACCCATTCAATGGGGCATTCGTTTGGTCTCCAAATCCATGAATCGGTCCGGCTGGCCAAGGGGCAGGAACGGCCACTGGAAACGGATATGGTTGTGACCGTCGAACCGGGCATTTACATTCCAGGTGTTTTGGGAGTTCGAATCGAGGACGATGTCTTAGTTACCAAATCTGGAAATCGGGTTTTAACATCACTACCCAAACAGTGGGATGAGATTCAGCCTTAGGGTGAGCTTTATCATGATGATCGTTCGCGAAGTTGCGTTGGAAGACTTGGATGCCCTTTGGGATTTGATAGAACAAGCCAATGCTGGCATGACGTCCCTCAATATCGATAAAGAGCAATTGGCGGATCGGGTTGAACGATCTCATTTTGCCTTTCGAAGATTGACGGAACGTGCGGAAGGAGCTCCGTACGTATTTGTGATGCAGGATACGGACAGCGGTTCTCTGGCCGGTACCTCCTGTATTTTCTCTAAGACAGGAGGCTTCGAACCGTTTTACGCCTACCGCATCGTCCAGGAAACGAATTATTGCGATCTTCTAAAGCTAACGCATGAAATCCGTTCGTTGCAATTAATAAAGACTCACAATGGGCCGACCGAGATTGGTAGTTTGTTTCTTCTGCCAGAGTACCGTGGCAGTGGCAATGGCAAGTTACTGAGTATGTCCCGATTCGCTTATATGGCGGCACATCCGAAACGATTCGCATCGCAAACCATTGCAGAGATGCGAGGCTTCCTTGATCCTAATGGAGTGAGTCCGTTCTGGGAGGCGATCGGATTGCATTTTTTCAAGATCGATTTCCCGAGGGCCGACTCGTTGTCCATGATCGACAAGCAGTTTATTGAGGACCTCATGCCGAAATATCCCATCTATTTAGACTTGCTGCCTGAGGAAGCTGTTGCCGTGATTGGGCGGGTTCATGAGCATACCACGCCAGCGCTCGCAATGCTTAAATCTCAAGGCTTCGTTCGAACCGATCAGATCGACATATTCGATGGCGGACCTGTTGTTCAATGTGCAACACAAAGTATTGAAGCTGTCCACTCCTCGAGCCAGTACCTCATCTCGCATGAGAGTGGCGTTGGTACATGGCGGGATTATCCCGAGGGACAATTTTATGCGAAGGCTATCGTAACGACTTCACGTTCACCATTTGTCGCGGTGCAATGCGAAATTGTCATGATCGACAATCGCGTCTGGCTGGATCGCTGTGTCGTGAATGCCCTCAAGGTTCAGCGCGACGATAGGGTCTGGGTCTTGACGCAATAGTTATCCATGACTCACTACTCTAGATTGGACAAACCTATCTAGGTGCCAAGATCCAAGCGGTCGCGACGGCAAATAGCGTGCATCCAAAGCAAATAATTTCCCACAAGCTGCTAATTGCTTCGACTGGAAAAAAAGCCGGTGTCATTGAATTTTACCTAGGTTGGTTTTGTATTCCAAAGTTGGAACTTCCTAGGAAACTTAGGACACGCATTGAGACAGTCAAATTTTGCCGGTAGATAAGTTTACTATTTATTGCAAAAGAAAATAATTTTTGCGCCTACACCCATACTTTTGCGGAAAGGTGTACGGATTGTTCGGAGTATTCAGGATACGAGTAGACAAGACGCTCGTCACTAGGTGGCCGGGAATGCCGCTTGAATACATTCTAGGTAGGCTCTCACGGTTCGGTCGTACCCCAATTCCAGCGCATCTCCGATCAACGCGTGACCAATAGAAACTTCCGCAATACCAGGTACCGCTTTTAAAAAAGGCGTTAGGTTTTCCCTATTTAAATCGTGACCTGCGTTGATACCTAGCCCGACGTCCATTGCTGCTTTTGAAGTAGAGATAAACGTCGAAAGTGTCGCAATACGTGCTGAAGTGTGAAACGAGGCTGCCCATGACTCGGTGTAGAGTTCAATCCGCTCTGCACCGAGCTTCTTCGCAAGCGACATCTGTTCGGCAATCGGATCCATAAACAAACTGACCCGAACGCCTAGTTCTCTACATTCGAGAATTAATGGTGCCAGCCTGGCAGCGTCTTCCTTCAGATTCCACCCGTGGTCCGATGTGCTCTG
>JAYVPE010000664.1:0-3336 GCA_043757575.1 Pirellula sp. | reverse complement strand
TATGGATAAAACAGGTACTCTGACAGAAGGTAAACCATCCGTTGTCGATCTTGTGCCCATGAGCGGCCATAGCGAAGAAGAGCTTTTGGTGCGTGCCGCAGCACTTGAACAAAGTAGCACGCACCCATTGGCAAAAGCGGTCATTACCGAGGCGATTCGTCGAGGACTAGTTATTTCACCCGCCGAAAAATTCGAGATAATCCAGGGCAAGGGTGCGTTCGGGACGATCAACGGCAAGGCTCATTGGGTCGGCTCCCATCGTTATTTGGAAGAGCGAGGTCAAGAAACGCCCGAAGTCCATACACAATTGGAAACTATGCAAGCTGCTGGACGTTCCGTCGTGGTCGTTGGCAACGAGTCTCATGTATGTGGTTTCATCACCTTGGCTGATTCGATACGAGGTGAGACTCGCGAGACAATTTCCCGACTGCACGATCTTGGAGTGGAAAAGATCATAATGCTCACGGGAGACAATGGAGGGACTGCCGCGATAATTGCGAGCCAGGCAGGCATCGATGAGGTTCACGCGGAGCTCTTGCCCCAAGACAAGGTATCAATCGTCGCAGAGCTTGTGGACAAGTACAAGTATGTTGCCATGATTGGCGATGGAGTCAATGATGCGCCTGCTCTGGCACGGGCTACAATCGGCTTAGCGATGGGGGCCGCAGGCAGTGACGCAGCGATCGAGACAGCCGACATTGCGATTATGTCCGATGATCTCTCAAAACTGCCGTGGCTGATCCAACATTCGCGAGCCACGTTGGCTATCATTCATCAGAACATAATTTTCTCGCTGGCAGTCAAGGCTATTTTCGTGATATTAACTTTTGCAGGAGTCTCTTCCCTTTGGGGTGCGATTGCAGCCGACACGGGAGCTTCGCTGCTTGTTGTTGCGAATGGGCTGCGATTGCTCAAGGCTTAAAGTCTCAAGGTCTCTAAATGCTATTCGGATTCCTTTATAATCTCACCACCTGCCAAGTCGCCGTCGAACCATACCAAAAACCATGCAACGGTAGCGCTTGAATTCTAGGGAAAACCGTTAATGTCCGCATTATCAGCAACCGATATTGATAAGGTGAGTTCGTTCGTTCGTCACTAAATCATTATCGGCTCGGAGTTAAGGACGTGTTTCGCCTGACGCAAAAAATACGTCAATCGGTAGCATTCGGTCTACTGCTCGTCTTCATTGCTTCAGTTTCGATGCACCATTGCCACTGCGACTGTCTAGTTTTGGATTCGCACGGTTGCCAAACGGAAATGTGCTGTTCGCATTTGAATGATCTGACCGTCCCTCATTTTTGCGTTGAGTCCAAAGTTTGCGAACAGCAGCCTCATAAACAGCCGATATGTCCGCATTGCATAAGTAAGCGATTGGGATATCTTCCGTCACCCAAGATAGACTGCCCCAAGATCAGCAGTTCGCCAGCATGGGCCGATGGATTCCCAACGCTGATAGTTTTTCAAGCAACTGCATCTTTGACCTTTTGTTTCGCGGTAAGTCACTCTCCACCGTCCGCAAGTCTATTTCACCTCAGAATTTGAAAAGTACTGACCACGAGATCCAGTTGAAGATTTCGATGCAATACTTTTAGTCGGTTTGAGGTTCGAATGAACAGTCTGTTTTTTTCACGTTCGGCTTTAGTGATATGCTTTATCTGCCTTGTGGGTGGCTGCATGTTCAACAAAAGATCAAGTCCTTTGGCTTCCAGCTATCGTTCTGAATTGGGGCGTAGAGTACCGAGTTCTGGCGCCGGATTCCAAGCGACAGTTGCAAAAGAGCAGCCTAGTAGCTCGATCCAACTTGCCTCAGAAGTCGAGCCCTTGAATCGAAGCGTTTCTACTCCAGTCGTATATGCGGCTATGTCCACTGTGGAAGCAAACGAGCCGATAGTCACCCGAACTCAGACGAGCCAGAACATGACGCTAGAGCAGGTTTTAGAACTTGCTTTGGCAAACAATCCTGCGATTAAGGAACTCGCAGCAACAACTCAAAAGGCGGCTGGATTTCGAACTCAGGTGGGGCTATATGCCAACCCAATCATGGGCTACCAAGGCGCACAGTTGGCAGACCGCAGAACAGACCAGCATCTCTTGTTCGCCGAACAGGAGTTCGCAACTGCGGGAAAGCTTGCGCTCAATCGTCGTGTCTTAAATGAAGCACTTCGAGCTCAATTGCAAGAGCTTGAGGCGCAAAAGCTACGAGTGGGCACCGACATTCGGGTGATCTTTTACCAGATACTCGCGTTTCAAAAGCAGATTGAACTCACAGAAGAGTTTCGCGGATTGCTCGACAAAGGATATGAACTCGCTCAATTGCGTCTCAAGGCGGCTGAGGGTTCGAAGATCGATATCCTTCAAACCAAAGTGCAAAGGAGCGAAGTCGATCTTGCCTATCGACAAGCAAAAGCAAAACTAGATGCGGCATGGAGAGAGATGTCTGCCATCGCAGGCACACCCGACCTAACTCAGACGCGACTCGTCGGAGAACTACCCAAACAAGCTGATGCAATCGTTTGGGATGAAATGGCGCTGAGTGTCGTGAATTCAAGCCCCGAATATGCGGCGGCACGATCTCGAGTTAGTCAAGCTAGAGCTGCGTTGGAGCGACAGGGAGTCCAGGCGATTCCTAATCTCACCGTTCAATTCGGGTCAGGCTTCGATAGAGGTACGAATTCCGGAATGATGAATCTACAAGTTGGTGCACCGATCCCAGTTTTCAATAAGAATCAAGGCAACATCGCGGCGGCACAGGCAGAGTACTGTCGAGCCCAATTGGAAGCGCAAAGAATCGAGAATGGGATCAAAGCAAGACTGGCAACGATATCAAGAGACTATGAATCATCGGCTGAAGCAATGTCCGTATACACTTTGGAGATACTGCCTAGCGCCAAAGAAGCGTGGCGCCTAGCCGAAATGGCATACAAGGCTGGCGAGATGGATTTTATACAGGTCCTTGTCGCTCGTCGAACCTACTTTGATTCGAATTTACAGTACGTTATTTCCCAGGCTCAATTGGCATCTGCGAAAGCTAAAGCGGATGGCTTCGCACTTTCCGGCGCACTTGATGCGATTATCGATCGTAGCGGCGATGATGGACTTCGTGGTCGAACTTTTAGTCAGCAATAGTTTCAATGCTTTCAGACTCGATGCTATAGCAACTGTTGATTCAGCTATTTGGGAAACGGATTTGCCTCCCGAAATTCGTAGAGATCCTTTTCTACCGTTGCCCAATTTCCGGCTTGAGCGTTTTGAATGAACTTGTTCAATTCTTTGTAGGTCTTCTCGGAAAGCAATTTGTCAGCGAAGCGTTTGTCGATCAGTTGCTGATCTTTGGCT
>JAYVPE010000663.1:0-3341 GCA_043757575.1 Pirellula sp. | reverse complement strand
AGCCGTTGGTCGCTGCAATCGTGAAGCGTACAAATCTGGCCTCGGTTGGTGGAAACCGTTCAATGTTTTCGACAGCATTAACAGGTTCACGTGTCCCGTTGCTGTGCACGTATTTTGCTAATGAAGATCGAAGTTGCTGGATTTGAATCTCGATAGCGTCAACCTTGGCTGTCGCATCAGGGCTCAATGGCAACGATCGATCGCTATGTTCCACGCCAGCAAAAACGGCTTGCATAGCGAAATAGTCAGATTGCGATATCGGATCAAACTTGTGGTTGTGACAGCGTGCGCAGCCGGTGGTCAACCCTAGGAACGCAGTGCCAGTCGTATTTACCATGTCAGCCAACTCGTCTTGACGTTGCATTAGACCAAGCAATGGATCTTCGCCTTTGACTATATCGTTAGGACCCGCTACCAGAAATCCTGTACCGATCGGTTCATCGAATGCGTCGCCAGCAATCTGTTGCTTAATAAATTGATCGTACGGTTTGTCAGTATTGAAAGCGCCGATCACCCAATCGCGATAGGGATAAGCATTGGTTCGTTCTCGGTTGGTTTCAAAGCCGTTGGTTTCACCGAACCGAACCAGGTCTAGCCAATGCGAAGCCAAGCGTTCGCCGTATCGAGGACTCTCCAAAACTTGATCGACCAACCGTTCCCAAGAGTCTGGCCGGTCGTCGCCGAGAAACGATTCGACTTGTTTCTGCGTTGGCGGTAATCCATGCATCACTAGATAGAGACGTCGAATCAATCTTCGTTTGTCAGCGGATTCGGACATCGACAAACCGGCAACATGAAGCTGGCTGCCAACGAATGCATCGATGGGATTTTCCCATGTCGATTGTGGAATGCTTGGTCGCACCAACGGTTGGAAAGACCAATGATCTGACCTATGTCTGGACAGTTCGTCGTACGCGACTTTCCACATGGCCTCGGCATTGATCCATGCTCGAAGCAACTCTATCGTCTTTTCCGGAAGTGCGTCAGCCTCCGGAGGCATACGAAGTTTGGTATCCGTGTTTGTGATTCGTTCGATCAAGTGGCTGCGTTGACTATTGCCAGGCACGATTAGCGGCTCGCCAGAATTGCCACCGCGGAGTGCCGCAGCCATCGTATCTAAACGCAGCTTGGATTCTTGGGAGTCAGGGCCGTGACAGTGAATGCAATGTTCTCTTAATACGGGTAGCAAATCTTTCTCGAAGTCCAACTCTTCTGCCAACGAGTCAGCAGGAGATGCTCCAGCGAAAACAAGAGTAAGAATAAGAGATAATAAGTAGCGAGCGATCATAGGTTCTAGGGACAGTTGTGGCCTTGCGGCTCCGCCCGCAGGGACTGGTTCTGGCCTGCGGGCGGAGCCGCAGGGCCACATTGCGAGGTGCGAGGTGTACTATTTGAAAGGACACTAAGTACTTTTTCGAATGGATTCATCCAACGCTTTGATCCATGGACCAATGAAGACACCACTATCATGATACGTTCGGCCACTAAACATGTGACGATCTATAACGCACGGTTCATTGACGTAAATGCCACCACATACTTCTAAATCAAACTTGCACTTTGCTACCGTCGCCATTCTCAGACCTTTGACTATTCCGGCTCGAGCTGGAATTTCCACTCCATGGCAAACACTTGCACAGGGCTTCTTGTTTTCCCAAAACCACCGAGTGATACGCAACAGATCTTCATCTTCACGAATGTACTCGGGAGCGCGGCCGCCACTAAAGAAGATGCCCGCATACTCATCCGGCTTTATGTCTTTGAACGCGATGTCGGCTTCGATCGAATACCCTTCCCATTCCTTGGTAATTGTCCAGCCCGGTTTGACTTCGTGCAGCACCATTTGATAACGTCGCTTTTCGGGAGCTGCTACGACTGGCTTGTAACCTCCCTCGATGAGCCGATAGTAGGGATACAATGTGTCGACTGTTTCGGTGGCATCGCCGACGATAATTAAGACTTTGGGCTGTGACATTACTTTCGCCTGTTGTTGAAGTTGAAGTTCATTGGCATTTTCGGTTTCGCCGTTGGCCGAAGCTGACCTGGCTGCGAGCAACACCGCCGAAGCAGCCGTTGAATTCGCAATAAATTGTCGTCGATCGATTTCCATTGGTTGACCCCTCTACGAAAAACTGCTTGTCAGCCGACTTAATCCTAAACTTTACGGAGCAGATCCTCAAGGTAATGACGAGATCGGTTTATTTCTGCGGTAACATCCGCAGTCTTTTCGAGAATTGGTATACCTCGAGGAAAAGGATGCATAAATATCGAAGTCCAGCCTTGAAAGCGATTCGACTTCAATACATTCAATAGTGGGCCAAAATCCAGTTTGCCACGGCCGGGCATTTGGAGCAACTCTCGTTCTTTTGGCAATTGCGTCATGCAACCATCGCCATGCTGCCATGCGTAAAACACCGCCAAGGCTGGCATTACGTCCTGCATGAGCGATGCAAGGAGGTTCTCGTCTTGCGGCAAATGGTACGGTGCGAACGCGATCGCCAAGTGCTTGGACGGACGCAGCTCACATAGGTATCGCAGCGAATCGGGCGAGTTGATGAGATTACTTGAGTGGTTCTCAATAGCAATCGTTACGCCTGTTTCTTCCGCAATAGCCAAATGAGGTTTCATTTGCTCTACAAAAGTGGCGACGGCTTTTTTAAGTTCGGCTCCTTGGATATCCTTGGGACCAATGGCGCCTGTTACAATCGTCTTGCAGCCAAATCGCTTTGCGAGCCGCATTTCATCTTGCAGTCCAAACGGTCCGAGCTTGTATTGCGTAATGCATCCTAGTGAGACGTCGTGTTTCTGCAATAAACTCGCAAAGTTTTCCTCACCCAGCTCTCCCAATTGTTCTCTTTGATTGCCATGCACTTTGGGCCAAACATCGATAGCCGATGCGCCAAGTTTCAACACCTCTGGAAGAATACTCGCAATATCAGAATATCCGTACAAGCACGAAGCGACGAGGTATTTCAACTGAAACGCATTGGCCTCTTGAGTAAAGGACCAATGGAAAGGCAAGCTACCGGCTAACGCCACGGCAGAAATTCGGTGCATCCAATTTCGCCGATCGTAATTCCTACGTGGAAACTGGAAAGACTGCGGTGGAACCTTGGAAGCACGATGGGATGGCATTAGTGAGCCGACTGGGGGAGACTCGGTTTCGGTAGGGGGGGAAATATATTGTAAGTCGCGCTCTGAACCAACGCAATTACTTCGACTTCCGGTTCGCCATATTAATCTGCCCCCTTTTATTGTTTTGCTGAATAGTCGGCGTAAATCTATCGGGATAAAATGATGTCGCCCAAGTGACGGCCACGCGACGACTGGGAGTTGGTTAT
>JAYVPE010000662.1:0-3345 GCA_043757575.1 Pirellula sp. | reverse complement strand
TACCAACGAAGACAGCGGTGTGACCATTCATGGTTCAGCAACGGTACCCACCATCCTGGATCGTGGAAATGCGACTACGGCTCAACGCGCATTTGACCTACAAAATGCCGACGGTGTGACGCTGGAGTCGCTAAGGATTACTGGTGGAGAAATCGGCATTGCAGCCATTGATTCATCTGACAGCGATGACATAGCCGTCCGCAATAGCCAAATCTACGGCAACAGCTATTCGGCGTTTTACATCGGTTCGACAAACGATCGCTGGAACATCAGTAGCAATAAAGTCTACGGCGTTCCTGGCGGAACGTCGGCGGACGACCAAACCTACGGATTGATTTTCAGCAATGGGTCAAACGGTCATCGCATCGGTGGCAATGAAATTTACGACAACAATCTATACGGAATCTTTACGACAGTCCCACTGACCGACACTTTAATCTCCGGCAACGATGTGCACGGAAATCGCTACGGAATCAATGCGCAGTTCAGCATTGGTGCCGGTGCAATCCCTTTAACGATACGCGACAATATCATTCGCGATAACAGCGACTGGGGACTATACGCGAATAGCAATAGCAGCGCCGGTATGATCGTGACCGGTAATCAGATATTCGGTCATATTGGGACCAACGATGTCGGATTGTATGCTTTGGGCGGAACACAAGCGACGAATAATACCGTTTACGGTAACTACAAAGGTGTTGTAACCCAATCGAGTAGCTCATCACAGTTCTCAGTTGTGTCCAACAATCGTGTTTACAACAATTCGTTTGCCGGTATTACAGCGGAGTCCTATTCGCAAGTTCTAGGAAACTATGTCTATTCCAATGCGGCAGGTATTATCGCCATGTTGGGCTTCTCAGGTGCCGTGAACAGCAATCTGGTCTACGCCAACACCAATCGTGGACTTCTAATCCAAGGTGCCAATGGGGGCCTGTTCTATAGCAACACCCTCTACCAGACCGTTGGCGACGGCATTCGAATCGAAAGCAGCGCTCAGAACCTTCGACTTTCCAACAACATCATTTGGGTGCTGGCTGGCTATGGACTCTACGTTGACAACAACAGCCAAACGGTACTCAGCAGCGACGACAACCTGTTTTATCGCGGAACCGCAGGTGCGGCCTTTGTTGGCTACTGGAACGGGGCTAATCGCGCGACCATTTCCGATTGGAGAACGGCATCATCCAAAGATGCCAACAGTCTAGAGGCCGATCCTGGTTTTGTTGATATCGACGGGGCCGACAATACGCTCGGGTACGATATCTTTCGCATGATCGACGGCGGTCAAGACGATAATTTCTACCGCACGAAGAATTCATCTGCAATCGATCGTGGCAGTTCTTGGTTTTCTGCACAGTCCGACATTGAAGGCTTTGGGCGCTTCGATGATCCTGCTACAACCGAAGCAGGCGGCGTTGATTATGCAGTCACCGTAGTGAGTTCGTCCTTGTTTGCTTCTGTCGGCACAGCCAAAACCTGGCGCAGCGATGACAATTACTGGAGCCAGGCCATCGGATTCAATTTCCCGCTCTATGGAATCAACTACACAACCGTAAATGTCGGATCCAACGGTTTGCTTCAGTTCAATTCAACCTGGCCATGGCCAGGTGACCCAAGCAACTCCACCGCGTCGCTCAACTCGGCGATTCGCATTGCACCGCTATGGGATGATCTTCGCACTGATCTAACAGGTGACGATATTTTTGTCGACACGAGCGTCGCCAATCAAATCACAATACGCTGGGCCGCAACCGTAAAAGCAACAAGCACGAAGGCGAACTTTGCCGCAACATTGTTCTCCGACGGACGCATTGGGTTTGATTATGGCACTGGGAACAAAGGACTGACGCCGACCGTCGGTATTTCACGCGGAGACGGAAGGTTCTTCAATCTTGCATTGGGCTACGACGGCGTGACATCCTTGACGAATGAAAAATCCTTGACATTCAATCTGGTTCCGGGCATCGTCGATATCGGGGCGTATGAATTCCGTGGAAATAGTTCGGATAACGCGCCGCCTACCGTCGTCTCAGTTCTACCTATTGCAGCCGTCGCAGTGACTCGCCTGACCGACGTTCGATTGACGTTCAGTGAAGAACTCAATCCGATCGACGCACGATCGCCTGCCGCGTATGAGCTGCGTAGTGCCGGCACCGACAACACCCTCGATACTGCCGACGATGTTGTTTACAAGCTGAAACCGCAATACACTCCTGGCCAAAACACCGTCATCTTAGGTTTCGAAGACACGGTTTCGTCGTTGCCACCTGGAATCTACCGTGAGACCGCATTCGGAACGGTTAGCACTTCGCTTTATGACCTGGCTGGCAATAGATTTGATGGTAATGCCGATGGCCAACCGGCCCGAACGCGCTGGGCAGTCTGACTTACACTCCCGTTGCAAATCAATACGGAATCGCCACAATCACGGTCACAGTTATGGACAACGGAGGAACTGCCAACAGTGGAGTGGATACTTTCAGTCGCGTGTTTTCCCTCTCCGTCATTCCTGTCAACGACGCGCCAATAGCCGTCGATGATTTGGTCCATTTAAACCAAAATGAATTGACCAATCTTGATTTGACTGCCAACGACATCGATATTGATTCAGCGTTTGATTCACACACTTTTGAGTTCAAGAACGGACCCGCAAATGGTAAATTGACCCTGAATGCAAACGGTACGGTTGAGTACCTACCCAATGCTAACTATTTTGGACCAGATCTATTCTCTTATCGAGTTGCCGATACCTCGGGAGCATTTTCGCTTTGGGCAGATGTCGCTCTGTCGATCAATGCGATTCCAATAGCCGTCAGTGACCAAGCGTATGTAAAGTCGAACTCCTTTACGGTCGTAGACCTATTGTCAAATGACAATGACCCTGATGGGAGCAAGCAAGATCTGCGAATTGAATTCGTCACCAGAATGGATCCAAGCATCGGTTTGGCAGAGGTTACTTCTGACAATCTGGTTCGATTTACGCCTGGCCCAACCTTCCCGGGTTCTGTTCAATTGCATTATCGATTGCACGATGCTCATGGAGCAGAATCATCTGAGGTGATCGCATTGCTCGGTGTTTACAGCCAGAATCCCGTCCTCGCTGAAAGTGTTGGCGGCACGGGTTTGGTATCGCCCCTCGATGTATTGTTGATCATCAATACGCTTAACTTGGAGGGAACTAGGCGGATTCCGCCAGGCAACCGTTTGGCACCGTTTTACGATGTTGATGCTGACGGATTCGTATCGCCGTTGGATGCTTTGATCGTTATCAACTATCTTAATTTGCGGCATAACGGTGAAGGAGAATTTGTACGGCCGGATGTGGCAGTTCCGCTAATTAGC
>JAYVPE010000661.1:0-3346 GCA_043757575.1 Pirellula sp. | reverse complement strand
CCAACTGAATCCCTATGGATGAAAAATTAGCAAAACCCGTTAGCGCGTACACCGATAGCAATTTTGCTCGCTCCGACATGTCCGCGTAGGCAGCATCTTTGGTCAAAGTCACGTAAGCCACGTGTTCATTGGCAGCTAGTTTGATCCCGAGCAAGCTCCCTACCTGATGCGTTTCTTCTAGAGGAACTCCCATCAACATGGCGACCGGCTGGAAGATGGTGCCGAGGATTTTCGAAAGGGTCAGATTGTCAGGAAACCATGCAAGCGACTCGACAGTCAAACCAGTACCGAGCAACAACGGTTTGATTCCGCCAATGAGGGAATCAAACAATGCGATAAAGGCCAAGAAGCCGATTAGCATGGCAGCAACATTGAGCGCCAACATCAACCCATCCTTCACTCCAGATGCCGCCGCATCAATTGCGTTTTCATGCATTCTTGGAACGATAATATTCGAGCTTACTAAAGTCTCAGGCGTTTCAACTTCCGGCATCACGATTTTGGCCAGATACAAACTGCAAGGACATGCCATAACGCATGTAGAAAGGATCGCCACGGGATCGGCCCCGTAGCTTATGTATACCGCCATCATTCCGCCGGATATATGCGCCATTCCGCTGGCCATCATCGCGAGCAATTCCGATTGGGTCATCCTTGGCACGAAGGGTTTGACTATGAGGGGGGCTTCGGTCTGACCCATGAAAACATTTGCCGCGACGGAAAGGGTCTCTGCCCCTGAGGTACCCATAAAAAATTGCATAACCCAAGCAAATGCCTTTACCACCAATTGCAATACACCCAGGTAGTAAAGCACACTAAAGAATGCAGACACGAAAATGATAGGAGGCAATGCCTTGAAGGCGAAGATAAATCCCGATGGACCGTCGACCTTCGAAAGCGAGCCGAAGACAAACTCTCCTCCTTTGTCGGAGCATTCGATGAGCACTCTTATTCCGCTACCTAGTACTTGAAAGGCAGATTGAACCCAGACGAATTGAGTCACAGCGACAGCGACAGCAATCTGAATGCCAATTCCCCAGCCAATTGTCTTTAGGTTGACAGCTCTCAGGTTCGAACTCATGGCTGCGGCCAAAGTCAGAAACGTGACAATGCCGAATATCGCTTGGCCGCGAGTGCCTAAAAGCGGAGCTAACAAATACGCGATCATGGTCAATGCCAACACGGATGCCAGCAAAGCATTTTGTAACGTCTTTAGCGATCGCGTCGACCGAAGATTGGTGGGCGGCAGGCTGGTTGAAAGCATGAGTCGTTCCAAACGAATAGGGATTTTAAAAAGTCTCGTGCAGAGGAATGGGAGAGTCTACTACAACGCTTGAAGACTCGCTTGAGTCAAATTCACTACTTGCGAAATTTTTTGACTTTGGTCCAACTGTTTCTACTAGCACACCATACGCCAGATATTCATTAGAATTGAGGAATCGCGAGCGGAAAACACACGTCATGCATTAGTAGTAACACATAGGAGCACCCACGGCGAGTCAATAAAACCGTATGATAGCTTGAAATGAGGTAGCTACCGAAACACCTTAAGCAGCCAAGTGTCGCCTCGAGTACGACCGCACTTCAGCCTCAACTTCTATTGTGTACTTTTTCAACGAGGATGCGAAAATGAAACGAGTCGAACTGAAAATCTCTTGGATGTGTGTCGCTCTAACCGTAATCTTTACGAATCTCGCTGCGAAGGTCGAAACTGCGAATGCGGCAGATGTTTTAAAACCGAACATTGTTCTCATTCTAGCGGACGATTTTGGACTCGATGGTGTGGGCTGTTATGGCTCCGACGCGCACAAGACTCCGAACTTGGACAAATTGGCTGCGTCTGGAACTCGGTTTCAAACGTGCTATGCCTCACCGCTTTGTGGGCCAACACGGTGTTTGCTAATGACCGGCCGTTATGCGTTTCGAACGGGAGGGATCACCAATCAGTCGTGGCGTGCAAACGGTCCTGGACCGAGATCAAGCGACGAATATCCAATGGCTAGGCTACTGAAAGACGCCGGTTATACGACCGGTATGGCTGGTAAATGGCGACAAGTGGGTGAGACTCCACACGATTGGGGATTCGATGAGTACACAACAGACCCAACCGCTGGCGGATGGTATTGGAAAGAGAATCACTTGAGGAACGGCAAAGAATTTACCGAACGCGTGCATGCCTATGCCCCTGATTCGATCCATCATTTTTCGATGGACTTCATCGCCAAGCATAAGGACCGTCCGTTTTTCTTCTACTACTCGATGCATCATGTTCACGGTCCGATTCAACGCACTCCTGAGACGAAGGACGGAGTGACGGACGCCGACTCGCTTTACGAAGACAATATTCGTTACATGGATAAGCAAGTTGGAGCCGTCGTGGCTGAATTGGAAAAACATGGTTTGAGAGAAAAGACTTTGATTCTCTTTATGGCGGACAACGGAACAGCACTTACGTTCCCAAATACGATAGGTGGTCGCATGATCCACGGCAAGAAAGCATCCATGTTGGAAGGTGGTTCACGCGTGCCCTTGATCGCAAGCTGGCCGGGTATGACACCCGCTAAAAAAGTCTCGAAAGACTTAATTAGTTTGGCAGATCCTTACGCCACATTTGCTGAATTAGCGGGAGCTAAATTGCCCGCCAAGCTCACCATCGACGGACAGAGCTTTGCATCGCAGTTACAAGGTAAACCTGGCACGCCGCGCGACTCAGTGTACGTGCAACTTGGAAGCAAGTGGTTTGTGCGCGAGGCCAATTACAAAATGAACGAAACCGGCGAATTATTTGACATGAAGGACGCTCCGTTCCAAGAAAACTTCATTCCAACAGAATCTGATACGGACGAAAGCAAAGCAGCTAGGAATCGCTTGTCTGAAACTCTTTCAACGCTGAATCCTGGCGCCGGAAAAGTCGATGAAGGCGGTCCCGCAAAGAAGAAAGCCAATAAAGCAAAAAGGAAAAACGCGTAGCCGACCTACTGGGGCGCAAGGACGCGAACCAATCGACGCTTACAGGCATTCTTCATCATCCTGTTTGCGCCTGTGCGTGTGTCTACGGTCGTCGCGAGATAAATCCGGCAAAGGTGGTTGCTAGTCAGCCGTGAAGCCGAAGAGGCTCTAAACCGATCGCGGCAGGACAAACTAAATCGCCTTGGCGAATCTGACATAGCAAAAATCGAAACGCTTTCCCATGGTATATCCGCCCTTTGGCATTGCTCGATGGCCTCGTCGATCGACAAGCAAACGATCGTACGCACCCTGATCGAGGAAGTCTCGGTGGGAGTCGTTGAGAGCAACGAGAGAATCGATGTCATGATTCGATGGACAGGCGGTTATCAAAGTCATC
>JAYVPE010000660.1:0-3348 GCA_043757575.1 Pirellula sp. | reverse complement strand
AGGGTTAACACAACGTTATCCCTTTATAGCGAACCGACAATTGTAGCGAGCTGGCAATGCATAAAGGGTCAGCTATTGGAAGGAGTTTACTTATACGCAATACTACCGACAGGGAGTTCGTCACAAAAAAAGTGTTCGAACGCATTCGCGTGCCTAGCATGGAGCAAAAAACATGGCAATTGAAAACTCAGTAATATTCGACAATCTTAACGACGCCCAACGAAAAGCCGTAGCGCACGTCGATGGTCCCATGCTGACTTTAGCGGGCCCTGGTAGTGGCAAGACACGCGTGGTCACCCACCGGATCGCACACTTGCTGGAACAAGGTATCTCACCTTACTCAATCCTCGCTTTGACCTTCACCAACAAAGCAGCACAGGAAATGAAAGGTCGGCTAAAAAAGCTGTGCGGCGACGAACCGGTTTGGCTGGGAACCTTCCACGGATATTGTGCTCGATTTCTTCGTCGATACGGACGCATGGTTGGGATTTCAGAAAACTTTTCCATTTTCGACACCGACGACGCAAAAAAGGCCATGCAACATGCGATCGTGGAAGCAGAAGTTTCACTGACCCATCTCAACATTGGAGACATTATTAAGGGAGTGAGCGGCCTAAAAAACCGCGTCGTCACGCCCGATATGATGCAAGGTGAGCATCCGTCAAGTACCGACAGAGTGCTCTCCAAGGTCTATCCGGCTTACCAAAAATTCTTATTGCAAAACAACGCCGTCGATTTCGACGACCTGTTGATGCACACCGCCTCCATCCTGCGATCAAGTCCGGACCTGCGGAGTGAACTCGATTCCAAGCATCGTTATATTTTGGTCGACGAATATCAGGATACCAATTTAGCGCAATATCTAATCGTGCGGTCCTTGTCCGTAGACTTCCAGAATCTCAATGTAACCGGCGATCCCGATCAATCGATCTATGGCTGGCGTGGGGCAGATATTTCTAACATTCTTAATTTCGAACGGGACTATCCCAACGTGGTCACGGTTCGGTTAGAGCAAAACTACCGAAGCACTCCTGAAGTCCTTTCGATAGCGGACGCATTGATATCATGCAACACGCGACGTAAAGCCAAACAGTTGATTCCGACGCGTGAGACGGGCACTCCAGTCAAGCTATATTCGTATGCCTCAGCTCGTGCCGAAGCGGACCATATTGCAGACCAAATCGTTGCAGCCGTCATGGACCACACCGCCAAACCAAAAGACTTTGCGATCCTCTATCGTACCAACGCCCATTCGCGACTCCTCGAGGCGGCATTGCTGCGACGCAAGCTCAATTACCAACTGATTGGTGGCTTTCGATTTTATCATCGCGAAGAAATCAAAGACCTCTTGGCTTATTTGCGATTGGTCCACAATCCCACCGATGACATTTCATTTGAACGGATAGTCAATGTTCCGACTCGAGGACTAGGGGATA
Organism: Pirellula sp.; assembly: GCA_043757575.1. Lineage (GTDB taxonomy): Bacteria > Planctomycetota > Planctomycetia > Pirellulales > Pirellulaceae > JBKCUI01. Next base: position 1,912 of record JAYVPE010000660.1, on the reverse strand, counting down.
AATCCCTTTCCAAAGTTACGGAACTGGCCCGATCCAAAAATATCCCGATGCTGGTCGCATTGCGTGCGGTGGTTGAGCATGGGCTGATGAGCAAAAAAGCGACCTCGGGCGCACGGCAATTTCTAGCTCTCTACGACGAGCTAATGCATTTGTCTAGTGGACCACTTTCGGTCATGATTCAGCAGCTCGTTGCCAAGACCGACTACGTCAAATATCTATCCGCCAGAAAGTCGGAAATGCCCGACGAGAGTATCCAGGGAAACATCAACGAACTCATAGCAGATGCAGCAGAAGTGGATCGGCAAGACACAGACGGCAACGCAATCGAACGTTTCCTAGAACAAGTGACTCTCATTAGCGATGCTGACGGAATCACAGATCATGAAAACAAAGTCACACTGATGACCTTGCATGCTGCCAAAGGTCTCGAATTCGACAATGTTTTTATTATCGCAGTAGAGCAAGAGATCTTGCCGCACAAGCGATCGATGTTCGATGCGGCCCAGATGGAGGAGGAACGGCGATTATTCTTTGTTGGCATCACGCGGGCAAGGAATCGATTGCAATTGAGCATCGCAAAATCGAGGGGATTCGGCAATGCGAGAATGAGTTGCCCAAGCTCGTTCCTAATGGAATTGCCGAGAGCCGAGATGGAGATAGTCGACTTAAGCGAGCCATTTGCAACGGATGACGACTTTGGCGACAACGATTTCGGCGACTCGCACAATGACGACTGGGAAGTTTCCCAGGAGCCTGCCGTACCTGCTTTTGAAATGGACGTTCTACTCGATGATCTCGGAGCGAAGAATCCTCCGCAGTCCTTGCCTTCAACGCCGAATGAGTTAGGAGTGTTTGCAAAGAAGCTGGAGAGTCTAAATAGAAAGAACCCTTTGGGAGCGATAAAGACGGCTTCACAAGTGACTGCCGCTATGACGCCAGAAGGGATTCCGGTCGATCGATTTGAAACGGGTGATAGGGTCCTTCATCCAAGTTACGGACCAGGCACCATCACGTCGGTAGATGGCCGGGGGGTTCGTCGCATGGCCCGTGTTGTCTTTTTGGAAGGCGACGCTAAATCGTTTCAACTGAGCAAATCACATTTGACTTTTAAAGAATGACGCTTATCAAGCACATAGCGCATGCAAGTGATTTCCCTTGATCCATGCAAACCGTTTTTCGACTGTTCCATTCGAGCTTATCCAACGATTCTCAGCTTGAGGGCGGCAATTTCGATAGCGACCGGTAATTCACATACCCAATCTCCGTCCGCTTGACAGGATGTTTGAGAGCCACGGCTACTGGTTTGATCAGCAGTTTCGATCCTTAGCGACCGGCTTCGAAATTTGCGCCATTGCTTAAGCAGTTGATGCTTTCCTCGGATTACATGCCAATAGTACCATATGCCTAGAACCAAACCACCGTGGTCAAAAACACCGACATCGAGGTAGCCATCATGCTCGACCGCATCCTCCAAAATGGAAAGGCCGGCTGCGTAGCGAGGGACGTTGAAAATAAAAACCCAGCCGCCCGACACCTCCTCAATGAGTCGGTCGTTCTCGTCATAAATCCGAATTTTCAGACCTGGCCATCGATAGCGAAAAAGTGTTCCAATAATCGCCGACCAATAGGTCCATTTTGTAACATGTGACTTGCGAGACAGATGAACGCAGCGAACCACTTCTGCGTCAAACCCGATACTCACCATCAACAGCGATAGCTTGCCATTGACCATCATGACATCGATTGGATGCGTTCGCAATTTTTGAATCGAGCGAGCGCAGGCAGCGGGATCTGCCGTGAGGGAAAAATATTTGGCGAGTAAATTTTCGGAACCGGTTGGGAAAAGTGTAAGAGGTACGTCATGAGGGATTAAGCTTGCGACCTTCGATGCCGTGCCATCACCACCAGCCGC
>JAYVPE010000659.1:0-12538 GCA_043757575.1 Pirellula sp. | reverse complement strand
CACTAAGTCGACCAAAGCTTTTGAAAAACAGTCCGTCGCGTGCCATCGCGAATGGAACTCGCGAATTGGACAATATCGAACCATTGAGCGCACCGAGCGCGGAGACCATAAAAACGATCGCTACGATGCGGCTGCCGTATTCGCCCAAAAACGTCTGCGAGGCGAGTGCGGCAACGGGCAATGCATCACGATACTTTGTTGAGCTCGAACGGGCGACTTGATCGAACGGCAACGCGTAAAAGTAGGCAAGGTTCAACGAACAGTAGATCGCCATTACAGTGAGCATGCCGAGAATCAAAGCCCGAGGAATGTTACGTCCTGGATCGCGAACTTCGCCTGCAGCCATTGGCATGTTGTTCCACCCATCGTACCCCCATAGTGCAGCCAGCATGGCGATACCAAAAGCAGATAAACCATTCCACTTCGATTGACTAGGAGCGGCGAGATTGGACCAAGTGGTTCCATCGGAGAAAATAAAAATGCCGAACACGATGAACGCGATGCCGCTGATCTTCAGAAGGGTTAGGATCACGTGAACCCTGCCACCGAAGGCTACTGAGAAACAATTGATACCTGTCAACAGAGCGATCACTGAGACAGCCACGACTTGCTTGAGCCCAAACTGCCAATGAATAGCTTGTCCTATCAGCTTGAAATCGCTTTCGACCCAAACTTGCTCCAGCGGTAACACAGTGGATAAGAAAATAGAAAAGCCGACTCCTAGAGAAGCGATCGACGCGCTACCTGCGACGATGAAACGCTGCCAGCCAAAAAGAAACGCCCACAGTTCGCCGTAGGACTTTCGCAAGTAAACGTATTCGCCGCCAGCTTCCGGCATCATAGAACTTAGTTCGGCATATGTGAGTGCACCGGCCAGCGACAGAAGACCAGCAGCAACCCATGCGAGCAAAACCCACATTGGAGAACCGACGGCTTGAGCCATCGGTGCCGCTTTTAAAAACACGCCAGTGCCAATGACGGTTCCTACAACCAAAGCGCTGGCATCAGCGAGAGACAAGGCTCTGACAAGTTGATGAGGGTGCGTCATAGAAACTACCGAGGAATAGACTGCGCCGCCAAAGGCAAACCGTTTGCTAACTAAGTTTTGAACAGCGACCAATGCGGCCATTCTACTTGCTAAGCTCTTAAGTATGGCACGTGTAGACTGATTCTTATCCATGCGAAAAATTTGAAAAGTGGCGATACGGGTGATGCATTGTTGGAAAAGTCGCTATAAAATGCAGCAACTAATCCCAAACCAGAGGTAAAGCATGGAACTGAGAAAAAGTGATCGCGACGATATTGCCCATGTGTCACTAGTCGGGCGCCTTGACGCAGTGGGGGTCGAACAGATTGAGGAACAGTTCTCGCAATGGACTACTGATCGCGGATTGCCGACAGTGGTCGATATGTCGGGAGTCACGTTTATGTCGTCGCTCGGGATCGGTTTCTTGTTTGCTAACACCAAGAAGCTCAAAAAGGCCGGTTGCAAACTCGTGCTGCTCAAACCCGAAAGGATGGTCGAGACTGTCTTAAGAACCTCTAAAATGGACAAGGTCATGCCGATTGTCTTAACGCTGGATGAGGCGTTAGTACTTTTAGGCGTGGAAGTTGGTCATCACAAGACCAATGTTCCCAGCGAGGTAACAGCAAATCGTCCACGAACCGCGTCACCGCCCTTGAAATCAGATGCGGGGTTGAAGCTTACCATCAAGAATGAGACTTCGGAACTTACGGAATTATACGCTAAAGTAAGTGAGTTCCTAGAAGCGCACTCGACCCCCTATCGTTCTGGCTACACAGTGAATTTGGCACTCGAGGAATTAGTTGTCAATATCATTCGCTATGCCTATATGGATCTCGAAGAGCACTATATCAACATAGACCTCAACATCGTGGACCAGCAACTCGTCCTGGTGATTGAGGACGATGGCAGACCCTTCGATCCTCAGGCTGGAAACATACGGGAAATGGAATACGCGGAAGATCCTGAGGAACTCCAAGTTGGCGGACTTGGATTAGTGCTGGTCCTGGATATGGTCGACATGTTGAAATATGCTCGAATCCAGGACAAAAACCGAACCGAAGTTCGCATTAAATTTCAAGAAGCGGACGAACCTGCCGAAACAGAAGCAAGTTAGCCAAGACTGACTCATTTACGATGTTCCAGGAGCACAACCGATGTATCATCCTGTCGTCCACTCCCTTCAGTGAAATCGTTGGATGCATTGAACAGTCGCACAAGGGTTTCTTCGAGACTCAATGATACGGACTCAGACAATACTTTCACGATTCCTTCATTGCCGAAGTGGTTGCTTTCGTCATTCTCCGGAAATGCCTCGTCCAGGCCGTCGGTATACAGCAACAGCCGACAATTCTCAGGCAGAATGCAAGTATAGGTTTCATACTCAGCATCTTCGTCCACGGCGAGTGGCAGACCTCCAGCTTCCTGACCTGCTAGCGGCTCGATCGTACCGGTAGCCAGATTCTGCAATAGCGGCGGCTGATGCCCAGCCGACGACCAATGCAACGTACGGGTACCCGGTTCCAGGACGGCGTACAGCAACGTGATAAACCCACCCTTCCTATTGACGATGGACTGCTCGCAAAGCCCCTTATTCATTTCGGTTACAAAATGAGCCGTGTCTGTGAATTCCTGCCTGCGCATGATTCGGACCAACGTGTGCATCGACATGATCGACATGCACGCCGCCATACCATGCCCTGTAGCGTCGCCAACCAAGAGTACGATTTTGTCATCCGCGATTGTATAAATGTCATAATAGTCACCGCCCGCCATTGCAACCGGATGCCCTCCCGCTACACGAAGATGGGCAGGTTCGAAACGGGCACAAATGCCGTAACCACTGGGTGAGACTATGTTCTTCGGGAGCACGGACTCCTGAAGTTTGCGAACCGATTCAACTTCGTCTCGAATCTTTTGGGCTAATTCCTTTTCTCGGGCTGTTCGAACTGCGTCCAGCGTACTTTCCATGACTGCCTGCATCAGGAACATGTAGTCGCCACGTTCATCTCGCGTAAGATAGGCGCTCATGCCATTGGCCATAAATCGCACTACGCGGAAGACGTCTGAGGGCGAGCAGGCACCCACGACTGGCGATTCGGGATAACGCTGACGTAAGAGTGAAAACAATTCGAACGCGGACTCCGAATCCGGCAACCCAATAGTCATCAGCACGATATCAATCGGTCGACCCGACTCAATCGCCGAACGGAATTCTGCGGGCGACGTCGTCATGGTTACGTCGTTTTCGTCGACGCCAAGGTACGCCGAGATAAGTTCGGCTTCCGCCTTGTCGTCCCATGCTGCCAATATCCTCATCAATCACCTTTCCACGTTGCCCCCAATAGAGTCCAGTCTCGGTCCATCCAGAGTACTCGACCTGTCATGGGTCCGAAACAATAACCCAGCGGTGAAAGGATTGCAAGACAGTATAACAGCCAAGAAAATGATTTTAACAGTCTAGAACAAGATCATTTAAGCGATTGGATTTCGCCAATTATTTCTGTTTAGGTCTAGGTACACGAGAGCCCGAGCCTTTGGAAGAGGACCGCTTGCGTTGACGGCCACCTACCATTCGTTTCTCGTTACTGTCGCTTTCGACAGGCTCGCCGATCCGCTCTCGCATGCGCACAATCTTGTCTCGCAAAGCAGCGGCTCGCTCGAATTCTAGATTCTCTGCAGCAGCCAGCATTTCCTCCTCCATCGTCTTGAGATAGTCCTCGGTAATGCGCTCCGATTTGGTGTCGATTCGAACCATGTCTCTGGCTCGTTTGCGATTCTCTGCCGCTTGAAGGATGCTGGCACTCACCCCCTTGCGAACCGTCTCGGGCGTGATTCCGTGTTCCAAGTTGTATGCCTCCTGCAATTTCCGTCTACGTTGCGTCTCCTCGATCGCCGTTTGCATGGACGCGGTCATTCTGTCGGCATACAAAATTACTTTGGAATTTGCGTTTCTGGCTGCACGTCCGATCGTTTGGATCAACGAAGTCTCACTGCGCAAGAATCCTTCCTTATCCGCATCCAAGATAGCGACCATGGATACCTCAGGCAGATCGAGCCCTTCGCGAAGCAGATTGACGCCGACCAACACATCGCAACGTCCCTCTCTCAATTCCTTCAATAAATCCACTCGCTCAAATGCATCCAGCTCGCTGTGCAACCATCGACACTTGAGGTCATTCTCGACAAAGAAATTCGATAGATCTTCTGCCAATCTCTTGGTCAGAGCGGTAACTAACGTTCGGTCTCCCATCGCGATGCGTTCACGAATCTGGCCGAGCAAATGCATAACTTGACCACGAGCTGGCACCACTTCGACAATAGGATCGAGCAATCCTGTCGGGCGAATGATTTGCTCAACGACCTCACCCTGGGTTTGCTCAAGCTCGTAGTCGCTTGGTGTTGCGGAAACAAAAACCACTTGATTGATCTTGGCCTCCCATTCGTCAAATTTCATCGGCCTATTGTCTAAAGCACATGGCAAACGAAAACCGTGTTCCACGAGCGTAGTCTTTCGGCTGCGATCGCCTGCGTACATGGCTCGCACCTGCGGTACGGACACATGCGATTCGTCCACCATCAACAAAAAGTCTTTTGGAAAGAAATCGTAGAGCGTGTCGGGGGTAGCTCCTGGTTCTTTTCCAGACAATGGACGCGAGTAGTTTTCGATACCGGGACAATGACCGACCTGTTGCAGCATCTCCAAATCAAATCGAGTCCTCGCATTGAGCCTCTGAGCCTCCAGAATTTTCCCTTCCGACTTGAACTTGTCGAGTTGCATATCCAGCTCCTGCCGAATCACTTTGATCGCATTGTGGATTCGTTCCTCAGAAGTAACAAAGTGCTTTGCCGGATAAATGTAAACTTCGGTTAGCCGGGAGACCACTTCGCCACTCGTGGGATTGATTATAGAAATCTGCTCAACCTCGTCCCCCCATGATTCGATGCGATATGCAAATTCTTCGTAGGATGGCCACAACTCCATCGTGTCGCCGCGAATGCGAAACTTACTACGTTCGAACGCGATATCGTTCCGTTCGTATTGAATGTCAATCAGGCGAAGGAGTAGGTCCTCGCGGTTGACGGACTCACCAACTCGGATAGGCACCACGCTGCGTTTGTACTCTTCGGGTGACCCCAATCCATAAATGCAGGACACACTCGCAACGATAATGCAATCGCGACGGCTGACGAGTGCGCTGGTCGACGCCAACCTCAACCGATCGATTTCCTCATTGATGGAAGCATCCTTTTCAATGTAAATATCGCGTTGCGGGATGTACGCCTCGGGTTGGTAGTAGTCGTAATAGCTAACGAAGTAATGGACAGCATTGCGAGGAAAGAATTCCTTGAACTCAGAATAAAGCTGAGCAGCCAACGTTTTGTTGTGACTCAATACCAGCGTTGGCTTTTGAACAGCCTGTATGACATTTGCCATTGTAAATGTCTTGCCAGAGCCGGTCACACCCATGAGGACTTGGTGTTTCTTGCCAATGTTCAGGCCGCGCACGAGCTCTGCGATTGCTTGAGGTTGATCGCCAGAGGGTTTGAAACGACTTTCTAAGTCAAACGCTGTGAATCGCTCCATAGGGTTCATGCTCGTGAATATCCTTTCAATCATGCATGACTATAAAACGCGTGCCCAAATGCTTTTTAGATAGCTTGTTTCTGGGCAGTGGGCTACGACAGGATGGTCGGGTGCCGCACCGTTCGAATGGATTATTTGGAGCGTTCTCGGAGGGTATGGACTTCCTTGCTCGTCGAATCCAGTCGCCTTGGCAGCCGAACGCACCACACCGTTAAAGGCTTCACTATCCAGCAAACCAGCACAGGAACATGTCAACAAGAGCCCCCCTGGCTTGACCATCTGCATAGCCAGCCGATTAAGGTCGAAATGTTTATGTGTTCCCTCTTCAAGCTCCAAGCGTGAGCGAATCAATTTCGGCGGATCCAAGACGACAACATCGTATTGTCGACCGATACGAAGCATATCGCGCATGAACGCAAATGCATCGGACTGAACAAAGCGTACTCGAGTATGATTGATGTCAGCGTTCTTTTTAGCGGTAACGAGAGGCTCCGCATCAAGATCGACACCTGTTACTTCGGACGCTTGCCCTGCTTTGGCCGCCTGGACAGCGAAGCCACCCGTGTAACAGCAAAGATCCAATACCGTTTTTCCTTTGCACAGTTCCGCAAGTCTTCGACGGTTGTCGCGTTGGTCGCAAAAAAAGCCAGTCTTGTGGCCGGTACCAAAGTGTACCTTATACTTGACGCCGTTTTCGGTGATCGTAACGACGGGCGGAAGATCAGGGGAAGATCGATTTGGAACCGTACAGCCTTCTTGACTGATAAACTGCGGGCACTCTTGTATGAGATAGTGTTTGGTACCAAGTTCTTTGGCTAACATTTCAAGAATGGGTTCGCATCGTTTCGACATGCCTAGGCTGAAAACTTCGGCGCTCAAGCAGTCGCCATATCGATCGACAACCAGCCCTGGTGTGCCGTCGGATTCGCCATGCAAAACGCGATAGGCATCGGTGGTCTCATCGAGCTTGAGAATGTCGCGACGTAACGACACAGCGTCGCGGACTTTGAGTTGCCAAAACGCTTCATCCGGCCATTGTCCCCACCATGAGTAGAGTCGAACCGCAACCTCGGATTTCGGATTGTAAATGCCGTACGCAAAAAGTTGTGGCGTACCACTTGGTTCTTGTGTCTTTGGAGTTCTCGGTCGGTAGGGAGAATCGCTCCTCTCTTGCGGACCGCTAGTTTTGGGGTTCAGAGGTAACTGTTGGTGATAAACCGCGACCCACTGGCCGGGTGCCGGATTTCCCTCGATTTCCAGAATGCGACGACGGTAAATATTGGGATGAAGCATAGGACGGCTGACGTGCACCACTCCCATAACAGAGTTCGTGGGAGGCACCAGCCCCATCAATTCATCCACATCAGTATTAAGCATTGCAGAGACACATTCCAAACGGGACACTTACTTGAACTCACGCTCCAATAGCTTACCGACTTCTGCAAGTTTTTCGGCCGGAGAACCAGTTGCAATGACTCTGCCAGCTTGACCTGCAATCTTTTCAAACGCGTCGGCTTTCTGAGTCTCGTCAAGGTAGCCTTTGGAATAGTATAAATTGACTTCACTCAGTCGATCAATGACCGACGTTTCCGTTTCCTTGATCAAGGTAGGAACGCGTCTGGTCGCAATAATCTCGGGTGTTAAGCCTGTTGGAATAGCTTGCAAGCCAATCGCCTCTTCAGTGCTTTTTATGATCTTCTCCATCGTTTCATCCACTCCGTCCGGTTCGCCTTTAGATTTGCTTCTCGCGACCTGAAGGTTATTAAGAATCTTGGATACATAGACCTTCTTAACATCCTTTGGAACGATATTGGGTTGGACAACTCGAATCAGTGTATCGTTGGTAACCATTTGGATGACACGATTGACGCCGATGGTAACTTCAAAAATCATTAGAACATCATAGCCATCCTGAACCGCCTTTTTCATAAGTTTGGTCGATTCATCCACCCCAATAAAGGTCAAGCAAGGCGCAATCGGTGTTGAACCAGCGGGCAACATTGCATTGTTACCAAAAGCTGCCGGCATACCACCTCCAGGGCCGCGACCCTCTCCAAACATGCCTGGTCTTCCACCCTGCAGAAAGTGAAAACGGGAGCCTGAGGATCCTGTTGGCACTGTTCCTCCTCCTCCACTTGGGGAACCTCCGACTTGAAGCGATCCCTGCCCAGGCTGCGAACCAATCCCAGGCGGCGGCCCCATGCCAGGCTGCGATCCCATGCCAGGCTGCGATCCCATGCCAGGCGGCGGACCCATGCCAGGCGGCGGACCCATCCCAGGTGCAGACCCTTCGCCGAAAGACGACCGCATACCAGGTCCACCGTTGCCAGGTCCACCGTTGCCAGCTCCTTCACCGCCAATTCCATAGCCGCCGTCTCCATAACCAAAGCCACCCTCTGCATTACCAAAGCCGCCATCACCATTACCAAAACCTCCACTTCCAGCATCAAAGCCTCCACCAGCCATCGTACCAAACCCGCTTTCACGAGCTGTGACCAGCCAATATTCCTGAAACGCGGGTGCCCAAACTCCCTTTTCGTGCCTTTCTTTGAATGCTTGTGCAAGCCGTGTACTCAATACTCCTGTTGAATCGGTTAAAGTTTTCGACTGCGAAGGTTCTGCCATTCCACCGGCTCCGCTCATTCCACCTGCTCCGCCCATTGACCCAAAAGCAGAATCACCGCCGCCTCCACCTTGATTCTTCTGCTCTGTTCCGATCGGGGAAAGGTCGTGCGCGTTCAAAGGGTTTTTTATGGTTAGGCCAACCGCGATATTCACGCCCAGTTGGGGCCGTTTCCTATGACTTGCCCAACGATAATCTTTTAAAATTTCGGCTGCCTCGTCGTCCGGCAAATGCAACGCATGGGCCTGTAAAAGCGTATATGCACGTTTTGCATTTCCCGCTTGAAACGCTTTGACCGCTTGTTCTTTCAATGTTGGAGGGGGCAAAGGCTTCGGCCGAGGACGATTCGCGTTCTGCCCACCAGGCATCCCACCAGGCATCCCACTTGGATCGTATCCCGACGGTGGTTCGTTGCCGTATCCAGCCGAACCTAAAGAAGCCATACCTTCGCTCCCTGGCATACCGGCAGCGTTATACCCGTCGCCATATCCGCCTGAGCCTGAAGCACCTCCTTCGTTTCCGGTGCCAGGCATTCCACTCATAGAAGCTAATTCTCCGTTTGAGCTGTTTGACCCGCCGCCCATACCAGCCGTTTCTGATGACCCACTTGGCATGCTAGGCATATTGGGCGATGAAGCCTCAGTTGACGGAGCCGAAGCAATCTCTGCTTTCTTTCCACCACACCCTTGTAAAAAACAAATCGCGACGACGCATCCCAAAAGGGTAAATGCCTTGACCATAATCCGAGTCTCCAATTGACGATTCAGCGCACAAATCCACAAGCAAGCTAAGACTACGCAACGTTATCCAGCAATAATCATAACCAATATTATTGGTCATGATGTCCCAATTATCTACAAGTCGTTTAAGTTTCGGTAGTGGGAAGTCGGTATAGAAAAGCGATTGGGAGCAACAAGATTGCTAACATCCAAAAGACCGAGGAAACTGGCCAACCTAGCAAACTTGCCAGCGAAAGGAACGCTTGATAGAGAGGTCCTGCTATAAGAATCCCAACGAAATTCGCAAAATTCATGGTTCCGATCATGCGTCCTTTTAGTTCTGCAGGAGGCCGTTTTTGCAAAAAGACTTGCAAGGGGATGATGAAAACAGCGGCTGCCAAACCCGTAGTAATCAGGCCAAAGAGTGCTCCCCAATAGCCAAGCAAATGCACACCCCCCTGCCGCCAACATCCTAAGGCCATTAAAGAAAAGATCATTACCCAAGTGCCGTAGATAACTTGCTTTGCAGGCGGCATTTGCTTCAATACAATGTTCGCCAAAACCGCTCCAACAATAATCCCTATTGCAAGACCGCCGGTGAGAAAACTGATGCTCGTACTACTATCTAGCTTCAATTGGAGTTTTCCCAAACTGTTGACTGTGGGCATGACAATCCCGGCAACCACATAAAACATACTTGAAACAACAATCGCAAACGTCAACGGCCGATCCTTGCTCAACATCTTTCGAATCGGAGCGGGTAGTCCTAGGTCAGCGAAAGATAATTCCGCACTGGGTTGTGCAGGCTTGGTGTATCGAATCATGAGAGATGTCAGTGCACCAACGACGGCGATGCCGGTACAGACCAATGAGCCAATCCAAAGGTTTCGGTAGTCAGCAGTACCATCTGCATTCTCAATAACTAATAGGTCCTTGAGAAAGCCTGCCGTTACAACGCCCAGGATGATCGCAAGGAAAGTTGACATCAAGATCAAACCGTTTGCGCGGGGCAACTCGTCCCGGTGAAATAACTCTGGAAGAATTCCATACTTGCCCGGCCCAAAGAATGTGCTATGAACCCCCATCAAAACAAGTACAGTCCAAGTCCCCATATCACCAAGCTGGGCATAAGAAAGGAATGCACCAACAGCCAAAAGCGTAATCCCAATCTCCGCCATTTTACACAAGACAATAATGCGGCTCTTGCTGTGCCTATCAGACAGATAACCTGCCAAGCTGCTCAATAAGACAAACGGCAAACTAAAAACAGTCGTAGCCCAACCTTGCGTATCTTCGCTGATGTTCGCTCCAATCGCGGGAATCGCCAACAACAACATCAATTGTTTGTACAAGTTGTCATTGAACGCACCAAAAAACTGAGTGATCGCTAGCCCCCAAAACGAGCGATCGCTCAAAATTCCAATCGGTTTTTCTTCATTGCTGATTTGTGTATCCAAAAAAGGGACCTGGTGTGGACTATCCGACTCTGACATGGTTACGCCTTTACCTTTTCAAGGGCAAGCTGCTGTAATCCGCGCAAATCCAATTTGCCAGTTCCGAGCAATGGAATTGCATCCACTTGAAAAAAGCTATCTTCGGAGGGCAAAAACAAGTTTGGCAATCCTTTTGCCGACAGACCCCTAACTATCTCGCTCGGGGTCTTAGCGAGCTTCGTATGGATAACGATGATGCGTTCCCCTTTTTTCTCGTCGGGAACGCTGGTGACTCCTACGTTGAGCACATCTTCACTCTCGCCAACAATTTCAATGATCGCTTCCTCGATCTGAATATGCGGTACCATCTCGCCTCCTATTTTAGAGAACCGACTTTGGCGTCCCGTAATAAAAAGAAAACCATCGTCATCAATGTAGCCAATGTCGCCTGTTTCATACCACGAATCCTTTAAGACCTTTGCGGTCAATTCAGGCTGATTCAAATAACCTGTCATCACGTTTGGCCCCGACACTTGTATCATTCCGGATATGTTCGTCTCAACGATTGATCCATCCTCCAGCGAAACAACGCGAGCCGATACTCCTGGCAAAGGCTTGCCTACCGAACCATCTCGCAATCCAGCTTTTTTGTCCGCAGTCGTAGCTCGCGATTCAGGCAAATTCACTGCTGCGACCGGACTCAGTTCCGTGGTGCCGTAGCCTTCAATAGGTCGAATTCCAAACTTCTTTTCAAATTCATCAGCCAACGCGAGCGGCATTTTTTCTGCGCCGACGACCACAATCTCGACCGTCTTGAATTGCTCAGGTTCAATGCGGCGCAAGTAGGTACGCAGGAATGTAGGGGTCGCAAGCACCACTGTGGATTTATTCGCCTGAGCCAGCTTTCCAATCGATCTCGCATCGAGAGGATTGAAATGGTAGGACGCCGACGATGGCAGCGTCATGGCTCCCCACAAAGAAACGGTAAAACCGAAGGAGTGAAAGAATGGTAGGACTCCGAGGAAATTGTCGCTGTCCTTAACATTGATGACTTGATTAAACCCTTGAACGTTGGATGCCACGTTCATCATCGAAAAAGGAACACCCTTGGGGTTGCCTGTCGAGCCGGATGTGAAAATCACAGTCAGCAAGTCTTCGCTCGTCATTCGATTGAGCCCAAGCGAACGATAGACAATCGAAAGAGGCAGCCATTTGGACGCGAGCGTGCATGCGACCTTGTCGCCAACAGTCGCAAACTCCTTCATGTCCTCTAAATAAATCAAATTGGCCGCAGGTTGGATATTGAATTTTTCCATTACTCTGCGACTGGTCAGGATATTGCGTATACCCGTTTGTTCAATGCAACTGTTCACGATTGCATTGCTGACTGTGTAATTGAGATTCACGGCAACTCGTCCCGAGAGACTGAGAGCAAAATTTGCGATCGCGCCTGGCACCGTAGGCGGTATCAAGACACCAACAAATTTTTCGTCAGCTTTGAACACCTCTCGTTCAAAAATCCGTCGAAGAACGAGCGAACGTAGCAGCAAATCGTGACCGCTTAGTTGCGCACCAGTGGAATCGGAGATCTTGATGCGTGCCCCTTTTTCACGGCAGCGACGAAGAAATAATTTGGGGAGATTCCAGTCCCATTGAGCTAAGTTTGGCGTCTGCGAAATTGCTGGTTTTGGCATCAATGAAAAGCTTTCGTGTAAACATCTCTCACCATTTGGCGAACCAAACGATCCATAGTTGATCTGGACGTCAGCACTCGCAAATGAGTAAACACTCCGGAAACGGCCCACATGGAAATGGAGTTCAAGCGGATGAATCGAGTCAGTAGTTTTGCGTTAGGGTTAATAGTCGGAGTGCTGGGATTGTACATAACCATGCACTTTTCGTTAGTTAGGGCACGCGATGGATTCCACGTGATTCCAAAAATTGCTGCGAAAGTTGACGTTCCGTACACAGATATTCGGGATTTCACTCTTGAAAACTGGTTAGGCAAGCAATCGCTGGCTCTCGCCATCCTCAAGGCCAACAAAGGCCATCTGCTGCAAGATCAATCGCTGATCGGATTCCGACAATCAACACAACGCACGCTGGATCAGTTTTCTTCAACTGCAAACACCCGAATCGGCGGGTAGCAAA
>JAYVPE010000658.1:0-3352 GCA_043757575.1 Pirellula sp. | reverse complement strand
ATAGTTGTCACTCGGCCGAAGCGGGAGTGTCGGAGGGTGAACTTCAGCTCGACACGCGAACGGCGATTCGCAAAGGTGGTGATCGGGGGCCGGCCGTTGTTCCTGGCGATCTAGAGGCAAGTTGGCTGTTGACAGCGATGTCGCATGCTGACACCGATCTAAAAATGCCACCCAAGCGAGAACGGCTACCTGACGCCGTTATTGCAGATTTTAAAAAATGGATTGAGATGGGTGCCCCAGACCCGCGGGTCGGCGATGCAACGGCAGCAGGTAATAAAACTTGGAAAAAAGCCGATCGCGACTATTGGGCCTATCAGACTCCGAAGAGTTCCACGCCACCGCTTGTGACAGATGTCATTTGGCCCAAAGCGAACCTCGACTACTTTATTCTCGCGAAACTTGAGGAGAATGAACTTAGCCCCTCGCCCGATGCACATCCGCAGGTGCTGTTGCGTCGGCTGCATTTCGATTTGATTGGGCTGCCGCCGTCACCGGAGGATCGGTCCCGGTTTTTAGTTCGAACTGACGCCGACGGAATTGACGCCGCACTGGCTGCTGAAGTAGACGAGTTGCTGCGTTCGCCGGCGTTCGGCGAGCGCTGGGGACGGCACTGGCTTGACGTTGCTCGGTTCGGCGAGTCGAGCGGCACAGAAGCGAACATCTCGTTCCCTTATGCGTGGCGATACCGCGATTACGTGATCGATTGCGTGAACGAAGATGTGCCATTCAATCGATTCGTCCTCGAGCAAGTTGCCGGCGATCTGCTAGCCTATGACAGCAATGCCGAAAGGGCGCGTTTATTGATCGCGACCGGATTCCTGGCCTTAGGCCCAAAAAAACTCGATGCTGTCGATCAACGGCAATTCCATGCAGACGTCATCGACGAACAAATCGATACCGTGACCCTGGCCATAATCGCCGATTCGGTCGCTTGTGCCCGCTGCCATGATCATAAATTCGATCCATTCTCAATGACGGATTACTACGCATTGGCTGGGATCTTTGCCAGTACCAAAACCTTCTTTGGCACCGCGGTGTCTCCCTCCAACCGCATCGGTGGTGATCCTTTGAGGCTCCCAGAGGTCGAGGGGCAGAAGATCCTGCATCCTTCGCTTCCTCAAAAGAAAGTCGACGCGTTGAAAAAGCAACTCGCCGAACTTCGTGCCGAGCAGATGCAGATGGACGATGCAATGAAGGCGATTTTTAGCGGGAAAAAACCAGTAAGGACATTTTCGCTTCAGGATGCGTTACGCGTTTTTTGGCAAAGCGGAAGTGTCGAAGGAGAACTGGAAAAGGTATCTGATTCCGGCGAAGCCCTCCCGTTAACTATGGGAGTCCTCGATGCAGATAAAATCGGCAACGCCGCTCTCCTAGAACGTGGCGATGTCAATAAACTGGGAAAAATTGTACCACGCGCTTTCCCTCAATCGCTCCAACTCGACGATCAACTTGAGATTCCGGACGACCAAAGTGGCCGGTTGCAGTTAGGGCATTGGCTGACCAATCGCAATCATCCGCTAACCGGTCGCGTGATCGTAAACCGAATATGGCATCATATGTTTGGTGCTGGGATCGTGGCAACGGTCGACAATTTCGGTTCGACCGGCAAACTACCCAGTCATCCGAAGTTGCTCGACACTTTAGCAGTTCAATTCATGCAGAACGGCTGGTCGATCAAACAGTTAGTACGAGAAATTGCACTCAGTAGGACTTATCGGCAGTCATCCACTTTTCGGGACGCGTCCTTTCATCGCGATCCAGACAACCGTTTCCTAGGTCGTATTTCCAAACGTCGATTGGAAGCAGAATGTATTCGCGATGCAATGCTTGCAGTATCGGGCGAGCTCGACTTGGATCGTCCTGTCGGGTCACTGGTGGGACGCGTGATCGGAGACAAGCCGATATCGCTTATCGGATTGGATAAACGGCTGCCACCGGACCTGGACGGCTGCCTCAATCGTTCCGTTTACCTACCCGTGATACGCGACCGCCTTCCGGATATCCTCGATTTGTTTGACTTTGCCGAGCCAAGCCTTGTTACCGGCAATCGTGAAACGACGAATGTTCCAATCCAAGCTCTGTATCTGCTCAACAGTCCTTTCGCCCAGGATCGGGCAAATGGACTGGCAACGCGGCTGATGAAAGAAGCGGGTACGGACGAACAGAGGATAGAAAGAGCTTTTCTGCTGTGCTTTAGTCGCCAACCAGAACAAGTGGAAATGAGCCGATCTCTGGATTTCTTGAAAAACAAGAAGCACTCCGTGGACGAGTCAAGGAATTCTGTACCGATGGAGCTGATCCATTTCTGCCAGGCGCTGCTATGCACCGCAGAGTTTCGCAACCTCGATTGACCAACCGATCAACTGACGATGGCCTAAGCCGCTAAAACAAAATTGAGAAATTAAAAATGTTTGAAGCATTAAGAACCGGTGGACGAGAATCACTTTCTCGAAGAACGTTGTTGAAATCCACTGCGTCGGGGTTTGGTTACCTTGCGTTTGCAAGTATAGCGCATCAAGCTGCGGCGCGCGATGCCGCCCGACGCAGTTCGCAACTTGCTGCGCAACCCACGCATTTTCCTGCCCGCGCTAAGCGTGTCATCTTTCTGTGCATGAATGGTGGGCCATCGCATATGGACCTGTTCGATTACAAGCCAGCCCTCAAGCAAGAAGCTGGCAATGGAAAACAAGCAAACCTTTTGCCATCACCTTTTCGCTTCGCGCAGTACGGCGAGTCAGGCGCTTGGGTCTCAGAGGTCTGTCCCAAACTCGCTCAAAATGTAGATGACATCTGCTTCATCCGCAGTATGCACACGGACATTCCCAACCACTCGCAGGCCTTCATTCAGATGCACACGGGTAGCTTTCAGTTTACCCGGCCTTCCATCGGTGCTTGGTCGCTCTATGGATTGGGAACCGAGAACACGAACCTTCCCGGATTCATAACGATTAACCCTCCTGCTGATAACGGCGGAGCCCATAATTACGGGAGCGCTTTCCTACCAGCCATTTTCCAAGGCACGAAGATCGGTACGAATCAGATTCCTGGCTTCTACGCTGCATTTCTTGGGATTGATCAGGAGCCTGGGCCGCCTCTTAAGAACATGGATAATCCGCGAATAACATTGGCCGAACAGCGAAATCAGCTCGATTTAATTCGTGACTTCAATGCTCGCAAGCTTCAACGCGATTCGACTAATCCGGAGATCGAGGGAGCCATCGAATCGTTTGAACTTGCCTTTCGGATGCAGAGCGAGGTCCCGGACTTGCTCGATCTGAGTTCCGAATCGGAATCGATGTTTAAGCTCTACGGAATCGGGGCTGGTCTCCCGACAGACCGTTTCGGCCGACAG
>JAYVPE010000657.1:0-3352 GCA_043757575.1 Pirellula sp. | reverse complement strand
AGTTAGGCATTCCCGATCGCATTGCGTCCACTAATCTGTTTTGGACTGGCAGCGATTTCTTACCGTCTGCCTCTCGTTGTGTATTGGCAAGAATTGTGCGTGCTTCAAGCTGATCGGCATCAATCAATTCATGGTATCCATTTGCTAACTCAACGCCGCGATAAAACGCCTCATAGCGTTCGGCAGTGCGAGTATCTGACTCGCACACGCGTGCCAAAGCCGCTTGCGACGCAGGGAAGTGAGTAACCAACACAGGTGTTTGCATTCCAAGCGTGTGTTGAACACATCTTGAAAATATCAAATTGACCCAATCGTCCCAATCGGTCGACCACTTCTCACTGTCGACCAAGCCATGTTGTACAGCCCACCCTCCAAGATCCGCCGGCTTCATCGCAAAAAGCTCCAGACCAGTCGAAATTCGAAATGCATCTTCAAATCGAATCCGTTCTGCGCTTTGCGCGCCGAGCAAACGCATTAACAATTTGTCCAACAACTCTAGACCATCGGTCAAGTTGGCGTCGACATCGTACCATTCGGCCATGGTAAATTCTGGGTTATGGAATCGACCTCGTTCTCCGCTACGAAATACAGGTCCGATCTGGTAGATACTTCCAATACCGGAACACAGAAGTCGCTTCATGGATTGTTCCGGGGAAGTCTGCAGATACCAAGTTGCTGCCACTTTTCCTGGTAACTGAAAGTTCACTTCGATTGGATCGAGATGGCGATCGATAATTGAATCGCGAGAAAGAACCGGCGTCTGCACCTCCGTAAATCCACGTTCGTCGAAAAATTGCCTGAGCTGGCCCAACACCACAGCCCGCTTCTTTAAGTTTGCGACGGAAGCGGACGTGAGAAAATCATCGTTCATAAACCTAGGTTGGCTTTACATTGCCTTCTTGAGCGACGTCGTCCGGTGTTTCATCGTATTTCGCTTCCGGCAAAAACTGAGAAACGGGAGCGACCAGGAATTCGACAGCCGCTTCATCAGGATCTGCCTTGAGAATCGAATCTCCCTTGATCTCTTTCACGTTTCCTGCGTCCACGATCTGCTTGATCACAATGCGTTCCAAGATTTGGTTTCGCAGAGCGTCCATTTGGCCGGTCCGTTCCAATTTGGCACGAACTTGTCGGACAGAAAGATCGCTTTGATCGGCGATGAGTTGGATTTCGTCTTCGTATTCCTTTTCACTTGGCTCGATCGAGTTGTCTTCGGCTATCTTTTCAAGGACGAAATGCTCGCGCAGTGCCCCTTGTGTCGACACTTCGGAGTTCCGCCGGATATTATTGATCACAGAGCGTATTTGATCGTCGGTGAATCCATTGCGACGCAAGTCCAAAACTCGTCTTTGTAGTTCCCGGTCCGCTTGCTTGCGAACCAAAGCTGGTGGAAGATCCCAATTTGCGCCAGCAGTTAACTTCTTGGTGATTTGCTCCCGAAGAAGTTGATTTTGATAGTATTCTGCTTGTCGCTCTAGTTCAGAACGGACGAATGCACGTAGTTCTTCGGCAGAATCAAATCCAACCGACTGCAATACTGTAGCATTGAGTCCCTCGACATTAACTCGTCGGATTTCAACAATTTCGAACTCGACGTCAACTTCGACTCCCTTGAAAGCCTCGTTTAGCGAGGTATCGAGAACCTTTACTGTAGTCGTGAGTTTGTCGCCTTCTTTAGCCCCAGATATCAATTCGCCAAAGTTTTCGATGATGCAGTCGGCCAAGCTCAACCGTTTGCGGAGAGTGATCAGCTCCTCCTCGATTTGACTAATTTCGCGCCCGTCGGAACTAAACACAGCGTTAATAATCACTCGATCACCCAATGCAGCTTCGCCATCGTAGGCTTCCCCGGGAGTTACGCGTTCGAGTGTGCGGGCCAGTTGGTGGTCTACTTCTGCATCAGTCAATTCGTAGACGGTTTTTTCAAGGTCGAGTCCCTTCCAATCCGGCGTATCGAATGCTGGCCGCACCTCAATATTGAATTCGAAAGTGAAATCTCCGGTGTCCGGTAGCTTCACCGCTCCGAAATCCATGTCGGGTTCAGAGATAGCTGAGAATTCACCACCTTCGGTGATTTGCTGCAAACTGTCCATGACCAAGCTGCTTTTCACTTGGTCAGCCACGGTTTTTCGGAATCGATTTTCAAGAAGTTTGCGTGGAATCTTTCCTGCTCGGAAACCTGGGAGATCCGCTTTTGGAGCGATTTCGTCGTAAGCCTCGCGAAAATAGCGTTCCAGTTCCGAACGGGGAATGGTAACCACGACGTGCCGTTGGCAAGTGCTAGGCTGACTTATCTTAACAACCAATTCCAACTTTGAATCTGGCGCCTTGGTTTCCACGGTCGACATGTCGGATCAAACGTCCTAAGTAGGGTAAAAAAAGGACATAATCCAACAGAAAAGCGGGTGATGGGATTCGAACCCACGACAACAACGTTGGCAACGTTGTGCTCTACCCCTGAGCTACACCCGCAAAAGAACCTGTTGACTATGCCCGTTGCGTCTTCGTTTTTTCCGCTGGACTACAGTCGATGTGGGACAAGCGACTGCAAAACCACGTTGGGTGGCTTCGGCTCCTTTAGCGGGAGGCAGATTATAAGACCTAGCGCCCACTCTGCAAGAGCGATCTAGCTCCATTTCCAGAATCCCTACACTAGTAGCCATCATTTTTCCAAAGTCCTCTGGACGAGGAAATCGCTAATCCCCTATGGATTAAGCTTAGGTTCGCGATCCGACTCAATAGATTCGACACAATAACGGAGTACTCCAGAATGCATAGCCAATCTATCCGAATCCTTGGTTGGATTGTTTTTTTTGTTATCGCAACGGTTCCTAGCGTTGGTTTTGCCGACGATTGGACTTGGGGACCATTCTCCAAATCCACCTCTTCAAGAGATTCAAGTCCACTCTATTCCAAATCATCGTCTAAATCATCCTGGCTCCCCTCCATGAAAATGCCGACCATGCCATGGTCCACCAAAGGACATCGGGTTAATTCTTATTCTCGCTCAAACACCTCTACCTTGAGTAAAATGAGTAAAACCACCAAGCGTTGGTGGAATACCACTACCGAATGGCTTGATCCATATCCAGATCCGAAACCCGCAGCGTATAGCGGTTCCTCAGATTCGAAAAAGTCAAATCCCAACTGGTTCACTGGCATGTTCCAGAAAGAAGAAACCAACCGGCCGATGAATGAAATCGACTTTCTTCGCCAAGAGAAGCCCCAATAATGATGAGTTGGTAATTGGTAATTGATAATCGACCTAGCTCGGCACGGATTTTTCTATGACGATTTATTTTTCACGCGGGGGAAAAGACCTCGCACTAGGCATGCAGGACTTCCTCGAAGC
>JAYVPE010000656.1:0-12542 GCA_043757575.1 Pirellula sp. | reverse complement strand
ATGGCACTCACTTTGGAAGCGTAACGGCGCGAGCCGTACGGTGAATTGGTAGAATCACAACGAAACCGGATGGCTCGCGCCATTCCGCTAAAAATTATTTCAGTAAAGTAAGTACCATTAGGCTAACGCCCAACGGCTAAGTACTATGCCTACTAGCGCGCGGCTCAGTAAAAATTGCACAATTCCATCCAATCCATTCACCCGACCGCTCAAGCAGTTCAAGATGCATTGGCAAGATTTGCAGTCGAGGGTGCATGGCGAAAATACGATGGCCCCTATCTAGCTAGCCTTCGATCTCTACTGGCCGCGAGCCTGGATCGCGAGCATGTTCGATTGTGTTGCTCGGGAACATTCGCGGTTGAACTTGCTATCCGTTCGTTGCACTTGGAACCGCATGGCGAAGTGCTTTTGGCAGCATACGATTTTCCTGGAAATTTTCGCGCGATTCAAGATGCTGGAGCGATGGTATGTCTATCCGATGTCGCATTGGATAATTGGGGTCCGACGGTGGAACAATTCGAAGCCGCCTTAGGACCAAGAACCAAGGCAATTGTTGTTTCGCATCTGCACGGCGCCCTCGCTCCCATGCAGAATATCTGCGATTGGGCTACACAAAAAGGCCTCTGGGTAATCGAGGACGCCTGCCAAGCACATGGCGCAACCGTTGACGGCAAGCCCGTTGGTGCGTGGGGCCATCTCGGTGTCCTGAGTTTCGGTGGGAGCAAGCTGATCGCTTCGGGACGTGGAGGAGCAGTCGTTACCAACAGTGCCCGCTTTGCTCAACGCATGACCATTTTTTGCGAACGTGGCAACGATTCGTACGCGTTGTCCGAGTTGCAAGCTGCAGTCATTCTTCCGCAATACGATTATTTGCCAATAGATCATGGGCTGCGCCTGAACGCAGCCAATAATTTACTCCATCATTTGTCGCAATTCGAGTGGCTGTCACTGGGACCGTTTCAAAGAATGGAACAGTCTGCTTTTTATAAGGTCGGACTAATGATTCGCGATTCGATCTTGAAATTGCCTTGTATCCAACAATTAGTAAATGAAAAAACAGGAACAGTTGTGTCTCCTCTCTCCGCTGCCAGAGAGTTCATATGGCAAAAGCTCGCTTCTCATCAAATCGAAATCGGTCCCGGATTCAATGGCTTCGTTCGACGGTCGGCGAACCGTTGCCGTCAGCCTGTGGCATTGACCAATAGTCGAATTGCCGCGGAATCAACACTGGTTTTACATCACAGTCACTTGTTAGACCCGCAAACCGGAGGTTCGACCATCGAACTCGTCAAGTCAGCGTTCGACACCCTACACCAGGAAATAATGCGTTGAGAATATTGTTGACAAGCGATGACGGTATTGAAGCAGAGATTGTTTTTGAAAAAATTATCCAGCTCAAACGCTTAGGCTCAGGATTCTGGAACGTCAATTTGCCAGCATTAACCAGTCAATCCGCAGACTTCGATTTCCCTATTTCGATCTGCGAACCGGAACCTCAGCCGTTATCATTCTCCTTTAAAGAAATTTCGGAAGGGAAGGAAGTTGAGGTCAAAAAGGGCAATAATGTTGGGCCAGACGCAATTCGGACCGTATTGTACAAAAGCAACTATCAGGCTCGACCCCGGAGTCTCGGCAGCGACGTCGACTTGTGTTTCAACGGCCATGCGACGATTTCCTGGCTCAAATCCGATCCATTTGAACTTCGGATTTGATACCTAAAGTCAACTCATTCAGCGTTGACCATTGCTCGCAGGACTTTGTAAAATACATTGTCCACTTTTGAAAGTAAAACATGCAAATGCCACGATACCTACTGCAACTGGGTTTGACGCTTGTCCTAGCTCTTTGCATTCCCATGCTGGCAATCGCCGACGGGGAAAAAGGAAAAAGCGTCAAACCGAAAGGTTTCGGCCAGCTTGGCTTTGACTTTGGCGGTTCCCAAAGTGGAACTCCTTGGACGTTCTCTGCTGGCTACGAGGTGGAGGAGGGTGGCGAACGTGGGCGAGTAACAGTACGTGTCAAACTCGAAGACGGGCACCACATTTTCTCAACAACTCAGCCTCCGGGCGGTCCCTCCGCGACCGTAATATCGCTTAAATCACCCGGCGTATCGCTCGCTGGTCCATTTGCTCCAGACTCCTCTTTCGAGGTGTCCCTCAATGAGCCTGGATTTAAAGGCATGCGTGTCGAGCAGCATCACGATGCGGTTGCATGGATGGCACCTGTCACATTTTCGACCCCTCTCAGTGGAACACCAACCGCTTTGAGTCTCAAGATTGACGGCCAAGTTTGCAGAGAATCCTGTATTCCCATCCGCGGAGAAGAAGTATCAGCAGAGTTTAAAGGCTTTTACGCCTCAGCTAAGTCCGAAGCAACCAAAGGCGCGTTTCGTGAACCGACGAGTCCCATTGCTTGGACCGTTTCGCTTGACCAATCAGCCGTAAAGCCTGGCGACAATCTAAACCTCATCTTAACTGCCAAACCGGACCCCGATTACCACATATACAAATATGACCCAGTGGATCCGGCTACCGATTCCCGAACGTTGTTCGTGATCACCAACAAAGCGGGATTGCTAGCAGGAAATCCAGTCACGAGTAGTAAAGTGATTCACAAGATCTTGGGGGGCGGCGAAGTAGTCGACTACTATCAAGGGGACGTCATTTGGCGAATCCCGCTGCAAGTCCCAGATCAAGCGATAGGAGGAATCTATCTACTACAAGGACTGATTGGCTACCAAGGTTGCACCGATGGTTCGTGTGACCAACCTCGCGGTATTCGTTTTCAAGTAGATTTATCAATAGGCTCCCAATCCAGTGAAGAGCCCAAAAACGCTGTCCTAACTGCGGTGCCGTTTAAAGATATTCTCCAGAATCCCAGCCTAACTAAGTGGATTGATGGTCCAAAGATCAAGTTGACACTGTCCCCGAGGGAGATCCTCGCCAAGTTTTGCCTTGCCATGCTTGGCGGTTTTATCTTGAACTTCATGCCATGCGTGTTGCCCGTAATTGGACTTAAAGTCCTGGGTTTCGTTAGCGAAGCGGGCGGTGATCGCAAAATCGCTTCGATGCTAACCTTGACGTACGCTGCTGGTATCGTGTCTTTGTTTTTAGGTCTTGGAATACTCAGTGTCGCAGTCCGGCATTACACGGGGGTGGCTTTCGGGTGGGGCGAGCAATTTGGATCTGTCCATTTTCGAATTCTCATTACCGCGTTCATGTTTTCATTGGCACTAAGCTTTCTCGGAGTATGGGAAATTCCGATTCCGGGTTTCGCTATGAGTAAGACGAGCACCGAGCTTTCCAATCGCGAGGGTTATCAAGGAGCCTTTTTTAAAGGGCTGATTACGACATTGCTGGCCACACCGTGCAGTGCCCCATTTTTAGGCGGTGTTTTTATCGTGGCACTCAGTCAGCCTGCGTGGGTTGTTCTCCTAATCTTTGCCGGCGTTGGGTTGGGTATGTCGCTTCCCTATTTAGCAGTGGCCGCACAACCGTCGATGCTTTCGTTTTTGCCCAAACCGGGACCTTGGATGGAGACTTTAAAAGAAGCTTTGGCTTTTCCAATGCTGCTGTCGGTTGTTTTTTTTGTGAGCGGTTTTCTTGACGAAGATCGCATGGCAATGTTGTCCTCTTTAATGTTTGTATGGTTTGGGTGCTGGATGGTAGGGCGCGTACCAGCCTGGTCTGAAGCAAACGCAAAGATTCGAAATTGGTCGATTGCGGCTGCGGTTGCTGCCTTGGGTACATGGGGGTCCTTCTACTATCTCCAACCTTCTCCGTACCGACTTGCTTGGCAAGATTACAATGAGGCCAAGTTGGATGCGTTGGTTGCCGAAGGTAAAACGGTAATGATCGACTTTACCGCGAATTGGTGTCCAAACTGCAAAGTGAATTTGATCACTGCGATCGAGACCAAGCAGGTCAAGCAACTCGTAGAGTCTGAAAAAATTGTACCGATGGTTGCCGATTACACAAATTATCCACCGGAATTGAAGGCAAAACTGGGCGAGCTGAATAGTACATCGATACCATTGCTCGCTATCTACTCAGGAAGAGACCAGGAGCATCCTATCCTTCTACGAGATCTCATCTCTGAATCGCAGTTACTCAAAGCCCTCAAAACGGCTGGCCCAAGCAGAAGTGAGGAAAGCCTACCGACCGCGACAGAAAGCCTTTCGACCGCGACAGGCGCTACCTCCAATATACCAGTACAATAACACGCAGGAAAAGCCGGCATGGATAGCGTAGAACGCCAATCAACTCAGACGCAAATCATTGATTACTTAAAGAAAGTCTGCGGTGGATCGCCCCAAGGAAATGACTCTTTAGCGATGATCGGTATCGATTCGGTTGCAATGGCAGAGTTGACATTTGAGTTGGAAAAGCGATTTGCCATCAAAATTGACGACGATATCTTGGACATTGATTCGGTCGATGAACTCATACAGTACGTTGTTTCGCTTAAAGCTTCGACTGCAAAGTAGTTTTTGATAAAACCTGTCTGCTGGGCTGTTCGAAATACGGCAGATTCTGGTTGTATCAATAAAAAGCTCAACTTGCCGACCTTTCCCTGCCGATTGTAACGAACGATCGCAAGAGCGACGGAAATTCGATTTAACCGGGGGGTTTATAATGGTCCGCAAGACCTTTTTGGTAGCCGCACTAGCACTCGTCGCTGGTTTGGCCTCATATAACGACGTCCAAGCCCAGCAGGCTCAGCCTCAGGCTCAGGCATATGGCAGAGCATGGGGTGGTGCCGCGAGCAATCGCGACTACGAACGTTTCAATCACTATCCGTATGTTTACTATCCTCAGAACTTCTATGGTAATGAGTATTTTCGCAGCAGCGATAGTCTTTACCATCGGTATCCTGCCGAAATGCAGATTCCAGTTTACAATCGTAAGTGGGAAAACTACTATCCAACTGCGCAGCGTTATCATTGGGGTCATCATTTCTTGACGGACGTGTTCTAAACTTCACTCTTAGAACAATACCAATTCCCGCAACACTGCGTTGGTTTCCCGCAACACTGCGTTGGTCGCCCGATCTCGCAGTGTTTTTTCGTTTACCTCGAGGGCACAATGGATGAAAACAATCGCAGCATTGCCAAGCGCCAGATCGCAAGGTTGCTCGGCAGTTCATCCAATCCCATATACGTTATTTCCGAAGAGGATACGCTCGTCTTTGTAAACGAGGCATTGAGCCGCATGGTTGGGCGATCCCCTGAAAGCTTACTAGGGTTGTCTTGCAACTCTCCCATTCCCGAGGACGGAAATCCAAATACTCAGCTCTCCGCATTCTTCTCGTTACCAATCCATTGGTCACGCCGAATCCTAAAACTGCAACCTGAATTTGGCCCAATTCCTAGCGTCAATGCATCTCCAACCGACCCTGCAATTCCGCCCGTCCATTCCCATTGGATGCGATGTTTGATTCCTCTGGAGGAAAACGCTGGCTGTGTGCTCTGCGTATTATGTCCGACTCCCAAAAGCACGCTCAGTGAACTCATAGACGAACAAGCGACCATCACGCATAAGGTCATGCAAGAGAATCGCCAAAGATACGCCCACTTGGATACCATGTGGTATTTGCAAGGCAAATCTGTAGACGTTCGCCGAGCACTGGAGCAAGTCCAACTTGCAATTGCAAATCATTTACCCCTCACCGTTTTCGGTCAAAAAGGATCGGGACGATCCTGGCTCGCGCAATCCATTCAGTCGCGTCGCAATGGACTCCAATCCAACGATCGTAAATTCACAATCGGCAATTCGATGATTCGCATTGACTGTTGTTTGATGGACACCGAATTGCTGCAAAGTATGCTCGAGATTATTGATGAAAGCAAAATCAATTCCAGAGCAGAGCCAACCGTCTTGCTGGATAGCCTCGAAGGCTTGCCCGAAGAATGCATTTCCATTTTGGCGTCGTTCCTAAAAAGTCATGAAGCAACCGTCTGTATCGCCACCTGCGATCCCACATTCATTCAATCATTGCGGTTGAGTGATTTGCAATGGAGACAGGTGTTATCTCGAACCAGCGTCATTCGCGTCGATTTACCGAGACTTGCCGATCGGTTGGAGGACATACCTACGTTGATAAGCGCTTGGTTTGGCGATCAACGCAAATCGGACTTACAGTTAATGCAAATCACCGATAGCTTCGTAGAGGCCCTCATGGCCTATTCATGGCCTGACGACATCGAGGAATTCTCCGTAGCACTGACCCACGCCACAAAAAACGCGACTAGCCAAAAGCTTACAGACAAAGATCTTCCCGTGAATATTCGAACTTGCGTATCTCACATCGAACAGTCCCACGGTGACGAGTCCGTAGACCTAGACTCGATTCTTGAGGACGTCGAGAAGACCATGATCATGCGAGCATTGGAACGGTTCCCGCAAAACAAAACCTCTGCGGCCAAGATTCTAAACATTTCTCGCGCTCGTCTCTTGCGTCGGTTGCAACAATGGGGAATCCAATCCGAAAGCGGAACAGTAGAGGGAGAAGACGATTCGCCCGTGTTCAACGAGGTGAAGTGACGGCGAATCCGCCACCCATCACAATAATTTGTGGTTTGGTAGAATGCGACATGTCCCGGTCGAGAGACTTTTCCCAACTTAAATTGAAAAAATTCCAAGAATGATCGAATCAAACGTTCTGAAAAATAAGCATGTCGTCGTGACGGGTGGTGCCACAGGGATTGGATTCGCGATCGCGAACCTATTTGCACAAAGTGGTGCAACGGTGGCGATTGGGTCCCGGCGCGACGAGGCCATCGCAGACGCAGTCAAGAAAGCTGGCAATCGCGTGATCGGTCATACCGTTGACGTCGCCGTGAGAACTAGCGTCCAGCGGTTTTTTGAGCGGGTCGCCGAAACCCTAGGTCATGTCGATATCTTGGTTAACGCGGCTGGCGTCAATATTCGCGATCGCTCTATCAATAGCATGGCACCTGACCAATGGGATCAAGTCATGGCGATCAATGCAACGGGGGCATACAACTGTATTTACTCAGTCCTGCCTCAAATGAGGACACGGCACAACGGCATGATCATCAACATCTCAAGCGTGGCTGGAAAACGCGCACTCGCACTAGGGGGTGTCGCCTATTCTGCGAGCAAATTTGCGATGTCGGCACTTGGAACGTGTGTCTCGAACGAAGTAGGTGCGGAGAATATTCGAGTCACGAATGTATACCCTGGGGAAGTGGACACGCCCATTTTGGAACAGAGACCAACGCCTGTCACGGAAGAACACCGTCAAAAGATGCTGTTGCCTGAGGATGTCGCGCAGGTTGTCGTTGGCTTGGCCTGCTTGCCCGATCGTGTGCACGTTCCTGAAATTGTGATTAAGCCCGTCAACCAGCAATATTACTAAGGGAATACGGCTTGAAAGTTTCTATTTTAGTACCCGCGTTTAACGAAGAAAAAACGATTGAACGCGTATTACTTAAGCTGATTGGGTTGCCCATTGGCGAACGAGAAATCATTGTTGTCGACGATGGCTCAACCGATAACACAGGTCGGTTAGTTCAGCAATTGGCGGCAGACCATCCTTTGATCCGATTCTTTTCCCAGCCCAAGAATCTTGGCAAGACGGCAGCCATCGCCCGAGCTATTTCCGAAAGTACGGGGGATATATTGATCGTTCAAGATGCGGACTTGGAATACGACCCGAGCGAGATTCCAGAGATCATTTCTCCGATTGTCGAGGGAGTTGCGGATGTTGTTTACGGCAGTCGATTTATGGTCAAGCGAGCATCGCGGGTCTTGTATTACTACCACTATCTTGCAAACAAGTCGTTGACCTGTCTTAGTAATATATTGACGAATCGCAACATGTCGGACATTGAGACGTGCTACAAGGCGTTTCATCGCGACGTGATCTTTCCGCTCCGTTTGCGAAGCAGCGGGTTTGGAATGGAGGTGGAGATAACCGCGATGGTATGCAAAACGCGAGCAAAGACATACGAAGTTCCGATTTCGTATTATGGCCGGACCTATGAAGAAGGAAAAAAGATTGGAACTTGGGACGGCTTGGCGGCAATCTGGTACATCCTTTATTTCAATCTATTCCATCCGTACACCAAAGCAGGCCGCACGTACATCAAAACTGTCAATGCATCGCTGCAAAAGAGGCACATGTAATTCGTAAGCGGAGATATCACGGAGGACGCTACCGAAATTGGGACGCCTATGGCTTCCGTTTCGAAGTACAGTGTCTAGCGCGCTCGATCTCGGCTGTTGCAGAATAGAAATGCAAAACTGAGCTCAATCAAATTCTCGTAGTTGAACCACTATTTATTCGTCAATTCTTTGATTTTCAAAGCTGCTTTCTCAGCCTCGGGCGAGTTGGGAAATGTATTAACTACAGCACGAAAGAGGTTCAAGGCTGCCGTTTTTTGAAAGAATCGTTCGAGGCGGTCTGCCTGTTCGATGAGCTCGATAGATTTACTAGGTCTTGGAGGTAAAAAGTTAACTACGTCCTTAGCTGCCTCGTCAAGAATGTCTGTCGCTTCACTTTTGTTCACGATGTCACGAGTGATCCACTCGCCATGCGTCCAAATCAATTGCCCGCTACCAACATCTACAAGTCGAGCTCCAATTCCGACGCGAGTGATACTAGCTGGACGCTGCTGCTCTTGCCTCCTGGAGGGAGCTTCTCTCGTCTCCGTACTGAAGTCTGTAATGCGAACTATTAGAACGGCTGGCACATTCAAAAGTTTGCCCACAGAAACTGCATTGTCTTCCGTTAAACCCGACTGTTGGAATTGTTGTTCCTTTGCAATGGACTGCAAATCGGATCGAGAAACGAGCTGATACCGTTTTTGCGTCAGTACTTGGATGAATGCATCTTCAACCATTCGTTGTTGATCGTTTTGACGTCCAGGCCCAGGCCCGGGCCCGGGCCCGGAATTCGACCTGCGATTTGAGCTTGCCCCTCCGATCATAATAACGGCTAGCTTAGGGTAGGATTTCGGCTCGATTTTTTTCGCGTTTGGATCACTGGTCAATGTCTTTTCAGGGAACATTTCAGCCAGTCTTGCCGCTGTTTTCATCACAAGGCCACAACATGCGGACTTACTCGATACTGGATCGCTTTCACTGTGTTTGCCGTTCCACAAGATCACCCCAGTCTTTACATCTAGTAATCGTGCGCCAATCGACGCTTTTCCAAGACCGGGTTGGGAACGACGCCCCATGTCGAAGGTCACTTCATTGATTCGAATGACAAAAACGGCAGGAACATTCAGAAACTTGCCTACGCTTGCGGCCACTTCCTCAGTCATTCCCGAATTTTGAAATTTCTTTTCCTTGAACAAGGAATCGACGTCGGATCGTGCGACTACGGTATGCCCTTTGGCAAGCAGGCTTTCCAGAAAAACATCTTCAACAATCCGTTGGTATTCGGACTGCTGTTCGCGGGTATTCTCACTCCCTAAGACAAGTACAGCAAGTTTAGGCAACGACTTGGCATCAAAGTCTTCGACTTGAGAAACCTCGGGCATCTTTGCCCGTTTTGGCAAATCTTGAAGCGCTAAAGTATGGCTATTCCAAGCAGAAACGAATACGACTACCAATGCGAATCGTGTTATTAAGCGTATTGACAAATTGCATGCTCCTCAAAAAGTTACGTAGTTCAATCGACTGCACTTTTCAAGTGCGTTAGAACGCGATCCATCTCGCGGTCCGACTCGGACTCAAGACGCCAGATCAACGACTCGCTTCCAATTCCTTTGTGATCCTTTGACCTACTTCTGGTGAAATTGTTCCTGTCCAGTCCTTAAACCCATTTTTGGAAAATCGTATTTTGTATTCCTTACCAGCCAACAATCGCTTTTTGAGAGGTGACCCGCCAATGTACTTGCCATCGATTTCTACGTCGCAGTTGTCAGGTTTGGGAGAGAAATCAACTTCGACAAACCCGTCGATCGATGTTTTTTCCGATGGTTTGCCTACGAGCACATTTCGAAATGATTCATCTTGGGCTATTTTTTCAATCGTTGCCTCGACTGCAGCAAAATTCCTATCACTACTTTTGGTCTCGCCGTAGGACGACTTGGTATAACTCTTCGTGCCTTTGTAGATTTCGGAGAAAAGTTGAGTCCCAGTTTCGCCAGCGAGAATCCGGATTCGAATAGTGCAGTTAACGGTCGTGTTTTCGTTCTTGATCCCATATCCCTGGAATTTGACAATCTCATCTCGCAGATCGGTAAGGGTTCCGACCACGATAATATTTGCTCCAATCAGCTTACCCATTTTCAGAGCTTTGTCGGCATCGACGAGACCGCTCTTTCCAAATTCGTTTTCAAGCAAGAGTGTATCGATTCGCTTTCGCTCGACAATGGACACCCCTTTCACGTTGCTAACCAAATTTTCCAAAAGAGTTCGTGGTGCTTCTGTGTATCGATCTACGGTAAGGCGATCGACGGAGAATCGGCGCGTCGATTCACCACTGTTCGCTTCGTACTTAATATTTTCATGTTGGTTGGTTTGATTTTCAAAGGGCGGGATCAGGATTACGGACGTCTTATCGCGTCCCTGTTGCCCAGAGACGGTTGTGAGTGAACTCAAAACCGCCAAGGTAAAAAAAGCCATGTTGCGGGCGAAAGCCCAAGTCAGTTTCGTTTGTGTCAACGCAATATCCATTGTGATTCCCTTTGTTTAAAAAACAGGACTAGTTTGAATGAGACGCAGCTTGGCCTTCGATCGGAACGTCCACCAAAACAGTAAAGTTTATTGAGGTGGTTTCCGGCAACGTTGATTTCATTTCTGCGTTGCTATTCTTGGATTCGAGTCAATTTCATATCCCAGTGCCATCCATCGGAGTCGACAAAGAGTCCTTCCCACTGCTGTTCCTTCGGTACTTTTTTCAACTTTAGTGCCTTGCCACTAATTTTCAGATGCAGCTTGTGTTCTTTATTATTGACAAGGAATTCGTGAAATTCCACGTTTATCGTCGGTTCCTTGGCGCCTTTGACCGGCATGCTCTTGCCAATTTCCCGCCCCTTTTTCTTGTCGTTCGGACCTTCCGATTGATAAAGAACTAGTTTCTCCACGCGATAAATGGCGGACATTGGAACTGCGTCGGCAGCTTTGGGTCGACGGACTTGTTCGGGTGTAAGTTTGACTCGCCAAAGGGCACCATCCCAAACACCGAGTCCATCGTCTGCACGGGCATGCTTCAAATCGCCTATCCCTAAAGTTAGGGATATTAGTCCCAATAGCAGTACTCTAGAACCAAATTGTTTTGCCACAATTGTTTTCATAAACCCTGTCCTTTCATGAGTGTGTGTTTCAAATTCATCTTCTGCCAAACGACCGAATAGACGACTTCATCTTGCTCAACATAGGAACTCGATAGTTCTTTTTGCCATCGCTCGAACTCGGCAAGACTTGCTCCGTGAATTTCCACGAAGTCGAGTATTTTCGATTCAGATTCCTTGAGTATCAGCAAGCCCCGGACGTCATCGACTGAAATAGCAATTCGTATCCCAACCGCAAGACTCGGCTGAGTACTGGTAGCGGCTACATATCTTGCCGATGATCGACACTCTCGCACATCCCAGTAAAAATCACCACCTCGAACAATACTAAGCTCGTGGATTCCGTCAGGTCCGATAGGATTAATATCCAATCCATCTGACGACTGATTCTTGAAGTAGTCCGAATCCCAACCATCTCGCACCCATTCGTACAAGTTCCCGTGCATATCAAACAAACCGAAGGGGTTCGGGGCATAGCTTGCTACCGTGGCAGGGCGATCAATACTGCGTCCGAAATTCGCTGCGAGAGATAGTCCCTTTGCACTATCGCCAGTCGAATAGCGAGTCGTGGTTCCTGCGCGACAGGCGAACTCCCATTGAGCCTCAGTCGGCAAACAATAGCCGGAATTCATTCGGTCTTCGGTCGAATCCATGTCACTCACCAAGCCTTCTCGCAAATTGAGCGCTTTGCAGAACGAAGAGGCATCATCCCACGAAACACGATCCACTGGAAAATCCAACGCGGATTTGTCCTCGCTATTACCTTTGTAATACGACGGGTTGACCGACATGACGCTCTCGTACTGCCCCTGTGTCAACTCCGTAGTCGCTAAATAGAAAGGCTTCGTCAAGGCAACGCGACGCACTGGACTTTCGCTTCGAAGGCAAGACTGCGCCATTAAATCCGATCGAATCAGTTTAGAGTATCTCGCGATCTCTTCATCGGTGCTTCCCATGTCAAATTCCCCTGGTGGAATCAGTTGAAACTGAATTCCTGAAGAATTAGTAAACTTGGCTGGTAGCTTCAAATACGCCGCCCATTGTTGCTGGAGCACTATCGCGCGGGCAGCATCGAAAGGAGCTAACGCAACAGTTGGTGCGTCCACAGGCAATTTATCCCAGGGCGATTTCTTAACTGCGACTTCCGGTTTATGTGCAGGAAAAAACGGAAACGATGTCGTGAGATTTAAGATCGCGACGGCGGAACAGAACGCGAGCAGTGCCCCCGCTGCAATAGCCAAACGCCGAAGACCACGCTTCGAAAATGGAGCCG
>JAYVPE010000655.1:0-3353 GCA_043757575.1 Pirellula sp. | reverse complement strand
TGTTGTCTAGTATCCGACTTAACATGGGCTGGCGATTTTTCGCCAAGAGCCCGCGCGGCCACCTGCAGACCTGTGCGTGGATTCTCCGACTTGGCGGTACCTGTTGCTACGAGCATCTCACCTTGGAAGGAAGATTTGAAAGCCACATCATTGAAGAATGCTTGCATGCCATAGTAGTCTTCTTGTCCCCACCGATCATAGGGATGATGATGGCACTGAGCGCACTCAATGCGTACTCCGAGCAAAGCTTGAGATAGCGTGCTGGCCATTTGCTTCGGGTCAGAGACCACTTTATAAAATAGACCCGCAGGTTGTTCGCGGATGGGCCCTTCTGCCGTTATCAGTTCGTGGGCAAAACGGTCGAGGTGTTTATTTTTAGAGAAGCTGTCACGAATCCATTGATAATACAAGTAGGCGTTTTTGCGTCCCAATTCCAAGCGGTTAACCCGGAGCAGATCGGACCATTTGAGTCCCCAATAGTCCGCGTACTCCGAACGCCCGAGCAATCGATCCACAAGATCCTCGCGACGACTGGCGCTGGCATCGGTCAAAAATTCGCGAGCCTCGATCGTAGAAGGCAGCGTGCCAATAATGTCGAGATAAGTTCTACGCAAGAAAGTCGCATCATCGGATGGCCCGGACGGCAGCAGATTCAACTGCTTGAGTTTGGCATGAACATGCTGATCGATAAAGTTCGCGTCCACGAAGTCGGTTGGGGTCGCGTTGGTTGTCGCGGTGCGTTCACTTGGCACTAGCGCTCGGAACACGTCGACTTGACCAAGATAACTGGCCATCACCGCGACGTCGCCAGGAACTTTTCCGATCGATACGAAACCTTTATCGTCGACACTCGCCAAGCCTTCGTTGTTGGACTGGAAGGTCGCCAATGCGGTTACATCCGTTTGCCAGCCATCGCTAAAAGTTGCTTGCACTTTCAATGGTTGTGTTTGTCCCATCGCCAATTGGGCTGAATGAGGCGTTATTTGGATCGAGCTAATGTGCGGGTCATTTGGCGAACCGAGAGGCGAACCGAGGGCAATCCAGCGGGACAACGTTTCGTACTCGGGCCGATCAGGCGAAATACGAATCCCGCCTCCATGTGGTAGATCGCCACTGGCCTTTTCTAGAAATAGGCTATGCGAGGGAGAAGCTGAAAATATTCTGCGACCTCTTCCTTCCCTGGTAATGGCTTTGTGATCAGCCAGCGGATCAAATCCGAAGACTGAAAGTTTGAATCCGTTTTGTCCTTCTGATTTTCCGTGGCAGCCAGAAGCATTGCAGCCAAACTTCGTCAGGATAGGAACGATGTCGTTTTCGAAGTTGAGCGGTCGCAGTTGGTCTGTTGGGCCTACGGCTGTGTTGTCACCAGTTGGTTCCGTGCTGTCCCGAGTTGGTTCCGTTGCTAGTCCGCGAATGGCCAAGTGCCACAGGGCAAAGGTCAACAGGTGACAAGAGATGCCAGAAATCAACAAGCGATATGGGAGTTGGTGAATTGCTGGCTCTCGCTGACTGCCGCGCGCCAAGAGCTACCGACAATAGATACGTGCGGTAACGGTTTGGTTGGGCGGTTAAGTGGTTCAAACGTTAGGAGGGAGAACGTGGGGAGGGAATAACCAAGCGTGCATTAACTAAAGATTAGGACCTAGGAAGCGCCAATGCAACAATGAAAACACTAAGCATCTTAGATAAGTGGGAAAAACGAAAAATCTTTACCCAAGGCATCGCAGCCTGCCATGGAAAAATCCCCGTCATTTCTCGGCCTGTCGAGTCTGTTTTCGAGAGTCCGGACCAGGATAGCACGAGTGGGGTAGATCCGTTGCGGCGACAGTCGCTTCAAAGAAGGCATGGTATTTGCTCAAAAGGGCCGTTTAATAACACCCCGCGTGCAATCGCAAGAGTCTGGCTGGGGGAAGTTCGAATAACCAAAGGAGTAATCATGTTTTTGACGCCGGCAGCAATACTTGGTGTTTGGTTTCGCGGGCTTCTGTCCATTGTGGTTCTCGGTGCCGGGATTTGGTTGGTGTACCATTGGTATGATGGGCTTCCCAGCACGATTGTGGTAAGGAATGAATCTTCGCCGGTTGCTGAAGCGGGTCTATCGGAGTGGCAAGAGGAGCGGTATGAAGTACCCTTTATACGGCATTGCAAAAGCCCCTTATAGAACCGCTGCTTTATTTGCAGATAGCAATTTCACCTATCATGTGGTTGATGACTTGGATGAGTTACTGGAACGGCTGCCAAGCACTTCGGTATGCTCGAATATGATACCCAGTTCGCTACTGCCGTAAACGATTTTTGCAAGGAACAGGCTGACCCCTTGAAAAACGTTATAAAGGAGCTTAGGCAGAGAACAAACGTTGTTTGATTCCATTAATAACTTCCTATTTATCTCGTCAAGATGCCGATATTGATGTTGATGCAGGGTCACGTGCCTTTACAATGCGGTCTGGTGAGGGTCGAAAAAAAACAATTCCGTTCATGGAGGTTAATGAGAAATGAAGCTGTCTGAGGAATTGAAAGCTTGTGGTTTTGAGGGGACAACTGAAAATTTCAAGGCACAGCTCATTGAAGCTCTGCGCACCGATTTCCCAACGGCCACAATAGATGCAGTTCTAAGTACTCCAGCGGTTGCAACAAGATATTGCGAAGTTATGCGAGAGCTTTTTCCGAATGCGAATTTGCATGACGCGATCGTTTTGCGAACGCTTATGAGTATTCGCAAAGGAAAAGAGTGCCCACTCAAACTCATCGGCGGTCCATCGAAAGTTAAATTGTCCAAGCTTTTACGTGATGGTGGATGTTCCCTGGGTGTCGCCGACTTCCGTCAACTAGTTGCAGCTTGTTTAGTAGCTATGTGCAAGGGACAGTCGATTCACGAAGTGCTCTGCCATCCGAGGGAAGCATTGGCTCTCTGTGAATATGTAAAGTTAAAATGCAAAGCGGCTGCACTGCCACATTCGTTAATCTTGAAAGTACTCCTAACTCTTAGAAAGAAGTGAACCAGCGGAACCAACGGTTTGGTGAATGGCAATCTTGAAAGTGTTATTCGTTCTGCTTCAACAAAACTTGTGTCTTTAGCCCGAAACCGAGGAATCAAAAACATGAGACGAAATCTAATCCAATCTCTGATTGGCATTGCACTAGCAATACTCGTCGTCGCTGTGCCTAGCTTTCCCATGGCTCGTACCTCTGCCGATGCTCAATCACGCAACGCAAAAGAAGATCACGCGGATATGCTGAGGTGAACTCACCGAGTCGCTTATCGGAATAGAGGGAACGGTAAAAATTGAAATCGATGGTGGGATTGTTAAGCAAATCGATCCAAACGGCGTATTCAACGAAAGCTGGCGTCG
>JAYVPE010000654.1:0-3355 GCA_043757575.1 Pirellula sp. | reverse complement strand
TTGATTCGGCAACTCATGTGTGAAGCGGCGATGAAAGGCAATGTTCAGCCTTGGCAGGTCAGCTTTAAGAGCACCATGCAGACACTCAACGAGATGCTACCAATCCTCAGCGCGATTGAAGATCACGGAAAACTTTGTGAGACGATGCTTGAGTGTTGTCTAAAGCATGCTGTTGGCAACCGACCCGATAGGTATGAACCGCGAGTGGTTAAACGAAGGCCGAAGTCGTACACCTTCATGATGAAGCCTCGAGACCAATACAAGCCTGGAGAATCATAGGGTTTTCACCCGATTAAGTGCCATTCGTGTCAGGGAGCATTTAAAACTAACCCAGTAGAAAGCATGTAGGAATTGATGTCATTTGGCGTTTGAAACAGTACCGAGCGTTTGCGATTCAAACGGTACCATTTTGTTAGTGGTTCCATCCAGCTTGTAACTGGTACTGTTTGATGCTTTATTCTTCGGCTGCAGACCCGGTTGGCGCTTTAGTACCGTTTGAGGCTTTTTCCGATTTATCGAGTCGGTAGCTTTTGCCCGTAATCTGGATCAGCTCGGCTCGGTGCAGAAAGCGATCCAAGATCGCCGTTGCGCTCGGGACGTCTCCGATCAACTTGCCCCAATCCTCCAAGGGGCGATTGCTCGTCATCATCGTGCTGCGAAGCTCGTGACGACGCATGATGATCTCAAAGAGCTATGGCAATTCTATTTATCCGCATAGGTTGCGAATGGATGGCAAAGGAAAAGCGTTAACTCGTTGAAAAGCAAAAAGAGTGTCTGAGAACCCGAACCTTTACGAAGGTAGCGAATGAAAGAGTCGTACGAGGTAAGACCTAGCCAGTCGCCTTGGCCTCGAGTGATGCGTGGTGCCTGGCAACCGTCGTTGCGAAGCGTTCACAGAGGTACAACTGGGCTGTGTATTGAACTCCACTGTTACTCCAGAATCACGGGCATCCTTTTGTAGTGGCCGACCTTGTCCTGACAAGGAGAAGGCAATAATAATGTCGAACGATATTTACTCCGGTCGCCGAGGCGACCCGCCGAAATCGGCCACGGAGCCAATGAACCAGTGCGGCGGATCGGGGCGTACGATGTTAGCGGACGTAACATTTCGTTTATTCAATTTGGGTCACTAATCCAATTCGCCAAACAGTGTTCAATCGCCTGCAACACAGGCGTCAGATTTAGTCCCGCTTGAATGGCCTTGCTTGAATCCAAGACGCAACTTGAGCGAGGGGTTTTCGCTACGTGCGTCATGAATGCTTCTTCGTTCTCGAAGAATTGAAATCGTTTTTTCGATACTCCGGTACTTGATATCAAGTTACAGATTTCGCTTGTCCTAACGCTTCCTGGGTTAGTAAGGTTGTAGATCCCGTACGGTTTTTTCTTCCGATAACAATCGATACATGCAGACACAAACTCGTCAAGGTTTGAAAGGGAGTTCTCTGCCTCAAGTAATCGATCGTACAAGATCAGTTTTTGCAAATAGTTTCGAGCGTGGCAATACCGATCGAATGGGATTCTCATTCGCCAGATGTAGCAATTCGATTCACTGGCCAGTATTTCTTCGCCAAGAGCCTTGGTTCCAGAGTAGAAGCTGCAGTTGTTCTGGCGAAAGGTAAAATTTGGTTCGTCAAGTTCGGTAAATCCAAGCCCATCGCTCCTGCGTCCAGTGAAGATGCAACCTGACGAAATGTGTCCCCATGGCATGTCTAGACGTCTACACGCCTCAGCAATGGCTCCTGGAATAACTGCATTTCCGGCTAGACATTCGGCTTTGTGTAGTTCGCAAGCGTCAACATTCGGTTGGCCTGTAAAGCCTGCACAATTGATTAGAAATTTTCCCTTTACAGCATGGATAGCACGTGTAAGAGACCGGTAATCCGTCAAATTAACTTGGCCGGATCGAATTGCTTTCCACGCCAGTCCGTACTTGTTCAACTCAAGAGCAAACTTTTGTCCGACAAATCCCGTTGAACCAAGGAGCAGAATCATTATTCTTATTTCAGTTGGTGGAAATGTTTAGCACTCAAGTTGGAAAGTAAAAAGGGGGCGCAGTTCATATATTGCGGTTGATCGTTGGCGACGCCTTAGGACGACCCTTTGGACGTAATGTGTGTTTCAATTGAAGTCTCACAGCCGATTATGTTACCCACGACTCCACCACCAATCTGCCTACGACTCGGGGCCAGTATAGCTGGCTATGCTTTCACTGTAGGACAGTTTTCTTTCCCAGCTCCAAGCCGGTTTATCCCGGCGCTTTCCTGTAACCCCTTTCTCGCTTCTCAGTCGCTTCTCAGTCGCTTCTCAAAATTGTTGGAAGGATGGTTGCGGCGAGTACCGAATA
This sequence comes from Pirellula sp., assembly GCA_043757575.1. GTDB lineage: Bacteria > Planctomycetota > Planctomycetia > Pirellulales > Pirellulaceae > JBKCUI01. Next base: position 1,011 of record JAYVPE010000654.1, on the reverse strand, counting down.
TTGAGTGCGGGTGCCAGGATTGGCTTCGTGAGTATGATGGAACTTGCACAGTGAATTAGAGCTTTTCCTGCGTGTCATTGTGGTCAAAATCTCGCAGATCCGAAAAGAAATCTTTTGCGTGGACCTTACGTGTCAACGGTCCGAGCGATATTACTTTTGTCAAAGCTGACGAGCCACAACATCCTGGCTTTGACACTCCTGAAAGCGGCCTAATTCACCCCCTGCCTCAGCCCTCAAGAGGCAGGAGGTGGACGGTCGACCTTGCTCAATAACCGTATTGTGTCAATTCAACAATCAAGGAAGATAGCCATGGCCAAATTTTACGTTCAAAGCGGAACACTTCGAGCGATTATTGACAGCGAAGACGCAGAGCGAGCAGCACTGTGGGCCATCCACATCGCCATGGAACAAGTCATACCGCTCGAAAGCGAACAGAAATCCATTGAGATGATCGCGAGCGGCCCTTCGAGCATGATAGCTTTAGCTGAGACAATTGAACTAAGCGAAATCGGATTCGATCGTGACGACTGTTTGCGGATCGACACCTTCGACGCGTTTCAACATTGGAACTTGCTGCTCAAGGCCGTTGAAAAGCTGAATACGTTGCTAGGTGGCTAGAACAGACCGGTGGGTCTTTTCCCTTAAGTCTCTTAGTCCTCGATGGGCAAATGCAATTGCCCAGTCAGACTCGCTTCGGCCTCTTTATTGAAGGCCTCAATTGGTATTGTCGGCGGATTGATTCAATATCCATACACACTCAGGCATCACGAGCAGAAGAATCTGTGCTGATTATCGCGTCCGTAGCTTTAGCCACGGATGAAGGATCTCGCGGAAATCATTTCTGGCTTTACGGATAACTTTCAAGGTTCAATGCCACCAACGCTCCAAAAATGTCTACAATGCGTCTGGCGAATGGTGTAACCGCAAGCGATCAACGGCCTCAATTCAAACAAAAAACGTTAGACACAGTTCCATGCCTCCGTTCGAATTTTTGGTGCAACTCTTTTACGA
>JAYVPE010000653.1:0-3359 GCA_043757575.1 Pirellula sp. | reverse complement strand
GCATCTCTTGAGGCATTAGTGCCCAAACGGCTGGTTTGCCCGAGGTACTCCGCCAGGCAGATCGAAGCAAAATGCGAGTGGTATCCAAGCGGAAACCGCGTTGAGCAAAAATACCGAGCAGTTTCTGTTCGAGCGATTGCAAAACACCCGCTGGATCCATGGCGATATCGCTGCCATTCGATTCGTCGAGAACGCGGAACAGATCGAATCCTGATGGGACTTCTGGCCTGTGAATCAACTTGTATTTTTCCGTGTTAGCTCTTTTCGCAAGCACAGCGATGCAATCATCTACTCCGCCCATTTCGTCAACCAAACCATGTTGCTTGGCTTGGGCACCAGACCACACTCGACCACCTGCTAACGTTTTTAACTTTTCGATTGGAATGTTGCGAGATTTGCTCGCCAATTTCAGGAATCGGTCGTATACCTCGTCGATAAAACGCTGCATATTATGAATTTCGGCATCTGACCAAGCACGATCGATTGCATTGGAGCCCGCAGACTCGTCAAGCGTCACGGATTCAACGTGTACGCCGACACGTCGAAGCAATGAGCCGAGACTAAGTTTAAGTGAAAAAACCCCAATGGATCCTGTAATCGTTCCTTGTTCTGCATAAATGGGTTGCCCGATACAGCTCACCCAATAACCACCGGAAGCTGCCATTTCACCCATCGAAACCACCACTGGCTTCTTGCGAGCCAGTTGGTCTAAGGCTTGTCGAATGGCTTCGCTCGCGGTGGCGCTTCCGCCCGGCGAATTGACACGGACGACTACCCCTTTGACGCGATCGTCCTGTATCAACTCTTCAATCGACTTGACCATCGGCCCCGATACGATGGAGCCTGGCGAGGTTTCTTTGCCATCGACGATTGCTCCACTCAAATGCAAGATAACGATTGAATCTTCCTTTAGTTTAGCGTTCTCCTTGGGGCCTGCCATCGCCTTGCTCATAATTTCAAAGATCGACATTTCGCGTTTTGGCTTGGCTTTCGGTTTGGTCCATTCGATTTCAGAGCCAATCGATTCTTGGATGGTACTCTTCATGGAACCATAAGGTGCCAGTCGGGTGACGAGGCCAGCGGCCAGGGCGTCGGCTGGAAGAAGCATTCGTTTCTTTTGCAGTTCGCGAACTGCGGCGGTTGTTAGGCCACGCCCTTTTGCAATCCGGGACACTTGCGCGGCATTGATCGATTCGAGCATCTCAAGATAATGGCTCTTGAGATGTTCGCTCATGACCGGATTGGTGTACGGCTCAACTGCACCCTTGAAGTCGCCCGCTCGGACAACCGATGCTTTAACACCGACGAGATCCATCGCATCGCGATAAAACATCGTTTCCAGTGCAGCCGAGGGCATGTCGACTCCACCAAAGTCGGCCATGATGATTTCATCACAACACGCTGCGATGGCCAATTGCACGTTGCCAGCGTCCTCTAGCCAAGCAATCGTCTTTTTCCCCTTGGCCTTAAGAGCTGCCATTCGTCGAGTCAGTTCGTCCAGTTGAGCAGAGTTAAATCCAATTTCAGAATCGGAAAGATCAAAGAGAATATGCGTTAAGTTCTCTTCAGCCCCCATTTCTTGTAGGTAATCGCAAAGACGAAAGAATGACTTGCTTTTGGCTGGACTGCGCCCGAGGATTAAACTGGTGGGATCGAGAGAAGCGGGTTGCATCAAATCATCGTAGGATCCGCTCAATGGGATATGCCGAAGTTGCTTTTTAGCGGGTAGCCTCTCTCTGGTACTCTTGAGTTTGTCGATCTTCCTTTCGTCGGTCTTCTTTTCGTCGGTCTCTTTCTTGTCTAAATTTTTGGCAGGTTTTTCCTCCACAACAGGTTTTTCTTTCGCAACTTGGTTATCGACTTCAGGAGGCGTGGTCGCTGCAAGAGGCGTGGTCGCTTCCGCTTTAGTTTCCTCGGCAGATGTCGCATTTTCGCGTTGCCCGAATGCAGAACCAATGAAACAAGCGGTGCTCAGTACGGTAATTGATGCCGAACCGAATAAAACTCTTCGCAAGAACAAGGTGAACATGGCAACTCCGAATGCTCAATGTTAGATGAATGGATGGTTGTTTGAGTATAGCTCAGGCTTCATGGGCATTGCGAGCCGAAAGCGATAAGCATTTTTTCTGGTTTCGAGTAAAATCACGTTAGACCTCGGTACGTTTCAATTAATTGTTGGGGGCAAGAGTGATAGTAACGATTGATGGACCAGCGGGAGCTGGGAAAAGCTCAGCGGCAAAGCGGTTAGCTCGAGAAATTGGATTCGATTTCCTCGATACCGGTGCCATGTATCGATGTGTGACTTTAGAATGTCTTAGACAGCAATTGCTATTAACTCGTGTCGACGAAGTCGCGGCAATTGCAAGGTCCGTTGAAATTGAAATCAAGGAAAACCGGATCTTTATGAACGGCGAGGATGTCTCCGAAGAGATTCGTAGGCCATCGATTACCCAGTCCATTCGCCCAATCGCGGACAATGCAATGGTTCGTCAAGCTATGGTCGCTACCCAGCGTCGATGGACCGAAGGCCGCGACGTCGTCACCGAGGGACGCGATCAAGGGACGGTCGCATTTCCCAACGCGGAATGCAAAATTTTTTTGACAGCCACACCTGAGGAACGAGCACATCGTCGTGTCGAGCAATTGATTGAATTAGGGATGGATGCTGATTATCAGGAAATACTGCGGCAGCAAAACCAGCGAGACGTACACGATACCCTGCGAGAATTAGGCGGCTTGAAAGAGGCTCAAGACTCGATAACGGTTTGGACCGATGGCATGTCTGAGGAGCAGGTGCTACAAAAGCTGGTGGACATCGTCCAGAGCAAGTTGCCAACATCGGCCAAGAAATAATGTAACCATTCACTGGGTGCGTTTCGTCCCAGACGTGGGCTAGAACGCGCCAGTTTAATTCCCATAGATAGACAGGATATGGAACTCTATCCTGTGCAGCATTCGCTTGTTTCACTTCATAATACCATGAGCAATTCAATTCCGCCCAAACCAGTACATCGATTTGATTTAATAGGCCGGCAGCTTTTTTATCGAGGTGTTCGGCTTACTTCGAGAATCATTGCTGCGGTAACCTTCGGTTTTCGCACTGAGGGCCAGCACCATTTGGATTTTAAAGGGGGCGGTATGTTGCTTTCAACGCATCAGTCCTTGCTGGACCCGGTTCTGATCGGCATGGTTCCGAATCGAAGACTCAACTTCCTGGCTCGAAAAACATTGTTCAAGAATTCGCTTTTGGGTTTCCTAATTGGGCTTCTCGATGCCATTGAAATCGATCGAGATCGCGGTGGATTGGCTGGACTGCGAGAAATGCTTAGTCGGTTGCAAAAAGGAGAGATGGTTCTGCT
>JAYVPE010000652.1:0-3375 GCA_043757575.1 Pirellula sp. | reverse complement strand
AATCCAATGACCTACCTGCTTTTTACGAATTGAAATGAAGATTACGCCTTTTTTTGAATAAAAAGTGGCCCAATAGTTGCGTGCAGTAATCTTACCGGTGAACTAAGTGTTGTTCAGAATCGTCGAATAACAGTTAGAGATGACCAGACTAGTCAAGCGTTGGTGCGATAGAACAATTGTCAACGTGGCAAACCGTTCCTACAATGCCCGGCGCGAGACGAAAAGGAGTTCAATGACTGAACTTCATACCGTATCCCCGAGGCGCATGAAGCGGTTGGGAGCCGCATGGATTTCACAAGATTCGACTCAGCAGCAGGGAGCTAGGGAACTATGAACACCGACTATCGCATTTCGCTCATTCGAGAACTAAGAGATCAGCAGGTTCGTTTCGCTCCTCGTGCAAAGAGGAATGAGCAAGCGGATCGCGCCGAAACCTTGCTTTCGGAATTGGACCCGAGCAAGAACTATCCCTACGATTTTCTTTTTTTTCGCGTTACCGCAGTTCGCCCAGACGCTTCTGGCTATCGGTTGATCAAAGGTGATGATGCGGTGCATGATCTTCGACTATTCGTCGAGGATATTACCGATTCGATGAACCTGCGAGTTGAGGAAGCTAAGGAACCTGTTCATACCGTTGAAGATCTAAGCAAGATGTTCAACGTATCGACTAAAACGATTTCTCGGTGGCGGGATCAGGGGCTTGTGTCGCGGCGTTTCTTGGCCGAGGGCCGCAAGCGGGTTGGATTCCTACATTCCAGCGTAGATCGATTCGTCACGCAAAACAAAAAACGTGTTGAACGGGGCGAACGGTTCAGCCAAATCAGTGACGCGGAGCGAGACGATATTATCGACCGAGCACGTCGCATCGCCGCAACCGGATCCAACCTGTCCGAAGTTGCTCGTACAGTCGCATCCGAAATCAATCGCAGTACCGAGACTATTCGATACACAATCAAAAATTTCGACCGACAATTTCCGAAGATGGCCGTTTTTCCCGATCAACGCGAAGTGCTTTCAGACGAAGATCGTCGCGCTATGTATCAGCAGCACAATCGCGGTGTTTCAACGGTCGTGCTTGCAAAACGTTACGGACGAATCCGTAGCAGCATCGTTCGCATTTTAAACGAGCAACGGGCCATCAAAATTCTTGAATTACCGCTTGATTTTATGCCTAATGCCGAATTCGACGACACTTCTCGCGTGGAAGAGATGTCAGCGGATCTACCGACTATCGCAGAGTCAACACGGAAAGTGCGTGCGCCAAGCGGGCTGCCCCCCTATTTGGCCTCGTTGTACGATGTTCCCTTACTCACTCGAGAGCAAGAGTACCATCTATTCCGCAAGATGAATTACTTGAAGCATGTGGCCACCAAATTACGATCGGATCTGGATCCCAAGGCACCACTCGTTTCCTTGATGGACCAAATCGAAAAGCTCTACGAGCAGTCGGTCGCCGTCAAGAATAAAATTGTGCAAGCGAACTTGCGGTTGGTGGTTTCGATCGCCAAAAAACACGTGGATCCCAACGATGATTTCTTTGGTTTGATCAGCGACGGAAACATGTCGTTGATTCGTGCGTCGGAAAAATTCGACTATTCACGTGGCAATAAGTTCAGCACGTATGCGTCTTGGGCCATCATGAAAAATTTTGCGAGAACGATTCCTGATGAATTCAAGCATCGCGATCGATTTCGAACGAGTTCCGAAGAGATCTTCACCGGGCACGAGGACCGACGCGCCGACAACTTCTCCGCAGAAATTGATCAAGCTGCACGGACGGATCAAATTCAGAAAATCTTGCACACACTCGATCAACGCGAGCAGCAAATTATCGTTCGACGATTCGGTCTTGACCACCGTTTTGAGCCGTTGACGCTCAAAGAAGTTGGCGAGGAATTAGGCGTTACCAAAGAACGCATTCGACAACTTGAAGCTCGTGCGCTCGACAAACTGCGAGCTGCGGCCAACAAAGCCCATATAGATATTCCGTAGTTATATGGCGTCCCGTTAGCCCAGATTATTCACGACCCGACGCTTACCGGCTTGTTGATTTAAATAGCCGCAACGCGTTAGCGTCGGTTCATTCGCCGACAACCGGGGCTAACGCCCAACGGCTAATCGTTATTTTTGTAAATCACATTAAATCAACAGGCCGTTACGCGTCGGGTTATGAGTAATCCAGGCTAGCACTTCGGGGTTATTTTTTGTCAACGTTGACTCTGTCTTCACCCTAGATGCGCAATTGGTTTCAGGTTAATCTACTGGTGACTCAATCCCAGTAATCTCAGGTTCAACGCAAACCATGAAATTAATGATAAACAATTGGCTTACAGTAGCCGTTTGTGCTTGCTGTTGTTTTTTGCTTACAACTGTCGCCAACGCTCTAGATACCGCAGGCAAACCATTGCCAGGGATCACCAATACGAAGCCGATCGAGGGGGTCTTTGTTGCGATCGACGGTGGCAAGGGTGGTTACATGGTTCCTTATTCGGAATCGTTTGAACGAACTAATATATCCTTTGAGATGATTCCGGTCCCAGGTGGTGAAGTCACGATTGGGTCGCCCGATTCGGAAGCGGGAAGAAGCGAGGACGAAGGTCCTCAGTTTACGGTCAACCTGAATCCTTTTTGGATGGCAAAAACGGAGCTAACATGGGGCGAATACAACACATTCATGAGGTCGTATGACGTCTTCAAAAAACTGTCTTCGGTGGGAATTCGCCAGGTTACCGACGACAACCGCGCAGATGCGATTACTGTCCCGACGCCGCTTTATGACCCAGGCAAGACGTACGAATTTGGTGACGACAAAAACCAGCCTGCAGTAACAATGACCCAGTATTCCGCTAAACAATACACGAAATGGCTGAGCGGTTTGACCGGCGTTCAATACAGACTGCCCACCGAAGCGGAATGGGAATTCGGCGCTCGAGCTGGCTCCAGGACTGCGTATAGTTTCGGCAACGACCCAGCGGAACTTGAAAAGTACGCTGTTTTCGCAGCGACCGATGGTCCAGCCAAAGTTGGCAGCAAAGCACCGAATGCATATGGGCTACACGATATGCATGGGAATGTTTGGGAGTGGACCATCGATCAGTTTTCACCTAAGGGCTTCCAAGGACGTGGTGGCAAATCATTTACCGGCTTTGAGGCAACGCATTGGCCAACTCAGGCAGATTCACGTTGTGTTCGAGGAGGCGGGTGGCAAGACCCAGCCGAACGTGTTCGCTCTGCTGCGAGGATGGGATCCGTCGATGAAGACTGGAAAGATGACGATCCTAACGTTCCGCTCAGCCCATGGTGGTACACATCCGACCCGTCTCGGATGGTCGGTATGCGACTTGTCCGCTCTGCGACCCCTTTGTCCAACGAGCT
>JAYVPE010000651.1:0-3377 GCA_043757575.1 Pirellula sp. | reverse complement strand
TTGGCATAACATGTAGCCGACGTCGCTCTGCGACTCGGCAATTCAGTGTCGCGGAGCGACACTGCCACAACGATCGAATCAAAGAACTTCTGCCGTAGTGCTTGCCTCTCTCAATTCCAAAAACATCAAATATGAAATATAGATACCTCGGCAATTCCGGTCTTTTGGTTTCTCGAATCTGTCTCGGAACCATGACGTTCGGCATGAAGGACTGGGGATGCGATTACGAAACGTCGGCATCGATTACCAACGCTTTCATGTCTGCAGGCGGCAACTTCATCGACACCGCCGATATGTACAGCAGTGGCTTTTCTGAGGAGTTTGTAGGTAAAGCGATCGCTTCGCAGCGACGCGACGATTTAGTCATTGCAACGAAGTGTTGGTTTCGCATGGGCAAAACACCGAACAACAAAGGGCTTTCTCGAAAGCACATTTTGGAAGCTGCCAATGCGAGCCTGCAACGACTCGGCACGGATTATATCGATCTCTATCAGATGCACGGTCCCGACCCTTATACTCCGATTGAGGAAACCATGAGAGCTATGGACGATCTCGTCCGTGCGGGCAAAATTCGCTACATCGGTTGCAGCAATTTTTATGGTTGGCAAATCGTCAAAGCGAACGCCGCCGCCGACGCTCGCGGCCTTGCTCGTTTGATCAGTGGCCAGCATATGTACAATCTACTTCGAAGGGATGCTGAGCGCGAGATTTTGCCTGCCTGCAAGGATCAAGGGTTGGGGCTCATGTGCTGGAGTCCCTTGGCGAGTGGACTATTGACCGGCAAGTATAACTTTAGTGATGGGCCGGATGAGGGATCGCGGGTCGGATTGCGGGCCGATATTGATATGCCACGTTATTGGAATGAGAGCAGTTTTCGCGTGATTGATGAAGTGAAAACGGTCGCAAGAGAATATGGCAAGACGCCATCGCAGGTCGCGCTCAGTTGGTTGCTTTATGATCAACGCGTTGCCAGTGTTATCGTAGGCTCTCGGAAGATCGAGCAATTATCCGAGGCAATTGAATCGGGCGACTGGGACTTGCCGACAGAGCAATATCGGAGACTATCGAACGTCGTCCCGTTCGCTCAAGGCTATCCACACGAATGGATCGAAATCACGAAGGGAAACACAACAGGTCACGAAGTGCCCAAGGATTCTTAAGCCGCAGACTGAATGAATCACCGAATGAAACTATTGCTGGTTCCAAGCCACCTGGATCGGTCATGAATTCACAATCGAAATCTCGTCCGTTTAAACTTTGTGACATCGATCGTGAGACGGCCTTTGCAATTCATTGACTCATTGAATGCGCTACCGAACAGGCGCCGCTGATCAAGCTCATCTGGTGGCCGACTGGATTGAGTTTATGAACCTCGCGGACCGACAGTCCATCCCGTTTGTCACCGATCCACGAACCGCGTTCAACCAGATTCATGGACACTGTCTCACCGCGAGGTAGAGTCCTGATCATGTGGCTAAGTCTAGTGGCGCCATCGGGAATAAGTGGCAATAACGGTGGTGGCAGGGTATCTTCCTTCTCGAACGTTGACGTTCTTTTGCGGAGGTTGAAGGTACCCTGTTAGTTTCCCATTTCTAGCCTAACGCCTTTTTGGGACACTTCTCGCTGATCGCCACCGCTGTTACCCGCTCAACGAAGTTGGGAGGGTCGAAAAACGAGCCGTAAGCGAGTTTTTCGGGGAGGGCAAGATTCGTCTATGCAAAAAGTTCTTCGGATCGCGTCATCCTTCCCTCCCTGGCGTGGTTAGCCCCTGTTTTGACGGGCGAGACGCCCGTGCAACGCGATGGCTACGGTTGGATTTCAACTGCCCCTCGCCTTACCATCGCAGCAGCGCTGTCCCCCAAGAAAACCCGGCACCGAAACCGCATAGCAAGACGATGTCGCCACGCTTTAGTCGACCCTGTCGATTTGCCTCGTCAAGCGCCATTGGGATACTGGCTGCCGATGTGTTACCGTACTTGTCGAGGTTCACGAAGACTTTATCTCTAGAGATACCGAAGTGTTCGACTGCGGCATCGATGATGCGCATATTGGCTTGATGCAGTATCACGAGGTCGACGTCCTTGGGCGTTAAGCCTGCTGCCGCTAGAACATCTCGTGAGCTGTCGGCCACTATCCGAACGGCCCATTTAAAGACAGCCCTACCGTCCATGGTCAAAAACTGCCTGCCGCGGCTCAGCGATTCCACGCTGGTCGGTTCTCGCGAACCGCCGGCCGGAATGCACAATGCATGGGTGTCGCCCTCGGATCCCAGCGTAAAACTGATGAGACCTGAAGATGTTTTTGGATCGGCCGGACAGGACTGCAACAAGGCAGCGCCTGCACCATCGCCAAACAGCGGATACGTTTTTTTGTCGTGAATATTGACAGTTTGGCTCATGATCTCGCAGCCAACAATCAGCGCGTTGCGAGCTGAACCACTTCGAATGAATAGCCCGCCAGTCACCAATCCGTACATGAAACCAGAACAGGCTGCATTGACGTCAAACGCTGGTGCGATGCAACCAAGGCGCCGTTGGAGCACACAAGCCGTCGAAGGAGATACATAGTCGGGAGTCATCGTTGCGCAAATCACAAGATCCACTTCAGAAGGCTCTATCCCCGCATTGTCCAAGCACTTTAAAGCGGCCGCGTAGGCCAAATCACTGGACGCTTGATCGCAACTGGCTTTGCGTCGCTGGTGAATACCCGTTCGCTGAACGATCCAATCGCTGTCGCATCCCAGGATCGCCAAGTCTTCGTTGGTAACGATCTGGTCAGGGACGTAGGATCCGGTTGCGGCGATGGTGATTTCGGGGCACGTTCCAATGCGCCCACGGCCGCTAAGGCTTAAGGGGTTTTTCAACGAAAAGGCTGGTTCGGTTGTCGACAAGATGGAAAAATCGAGGTGTTTACAGGCCCAAGCGTGGTTCGGTGGTCCCCACCGATGATCCAAACACGTCTTTGGTTGCAGAATTTATTTGACTGCAGAGTATACCAACAAAACAGTTGGTAGTGGATCTTGTTAAAGATCCTATGCCGCAAGGATCTTTGACAAGATCCACTTCCCAAAAAATCGAAGTAGTCGCAACACTCGTAAAGTCGAATTAGGTTCAAACCCTGCGGCTTAGGCAAAACAGAGAGTCAATCAGTACTCGAAAAGATTAGGCTCCCTAATTTTATTGACAAGTATTCAACAATTTATCTCCAGACATCCTTTTGGGGGGTGACTGCGAGCATAGTCGGACGTTAAATTTAGAGAACTTGCGGGCCGCAGGATTGCACTTTGTATGTGTGATTTTTTGCCTTTACGCACGGCTCGATTCGCAAACTCCAACCATAGAAAGTGCTGATGTTGCGATGTGCTTACTAGCCATTCA
>JAYVPE010000650.1:0-3378 GCA_043757575.1 Pirellula sp. | reverse complement strand
CAGCAGCTACGGCGGTCGTTCCATGCTCCTGGATGTCCCCAACAACGAATCGACCAAGGTGCGATGGGAAAACAAAACGGAGGCCTATATGTCTTCGCCGATCGTCATTGATCATTACGTCTACATGCACATGAAGAACAAGCGATTCACTTGCTTGGATCTGCAGACAGGCAAAGAGTTGTGGACGACCAAACCGTACGGTGAATATTGGAGCATGGTTTCCAATGGAAAGCGAATTTTGGCATTGGACCAAAGAGGCCAGTTGCGACTGATCGCACACAATCCAACTGAGTTTGAAATGATCTCGGAACGCAAAGTTTCGGATGATGAGTCCTGGGCGCACCTTGCAGTATCCGGCAATCAAATAGCCGTTCGCTCGCTGAAGAAACTCTTGCTATTCGACTGGGGAGTCTAGCGACTCAGGTCTAATCGTCCTGAGACGTCTCGATTCTCCTGCGGGACCTGCCTGGGCCTTTTTAAAGGATCAGGAACTCGAAAAAGTCGGCGGTCATCGTGAACGGGGACGCCCAATTCGAGGTCGCGATTCTCGAGGTATTGCTCGCCAATTGCCCACTGGCAACGCATGAAATCGGGTTTTGATTCCTTTTTCAGTTGCGATGACCGACGGTTAAGGTCACAGGCTTGTCGTCCAGTCCCTTTAACTTGGAATGGAGTTCGAAATTTCCTTTGAAAAAAGCATTTTCAAATCGACCTCCACCGAAGGGACCAAGATAGTCTTTCATGGCGCTTTGTCCATCAAGCTGGACCGCAAGGGCCGCCAAAAACAGTGCTCGACGTAGGTCTGAGCGAACGCTGGACTGATGAGCCAGAAGTATTTAGTACTACTTCGACCGTATTAAATTCGACCCCGATGACCATTCCAGTCGAACTGGTTGGGGACTCAACACGGTTTGATTTGAGCGATCGAAAACACGCTTCCGTGGTGCGTGGATGGATGGATGGCTCGCTCAATTCTTTCCTGTGAACGACACTTACCGGACGACTCCGAAAGCCAGTGCGGACGTCGAGCTCTTATTCAAGATTTGCAACTTGACCGTCCTGTTTTGCACCTAATGCCTGATAGAGATTGTGATCGAGATTCTGACCAAGAAAACGCACACTGCCGTCGCCCAGCAGAAAATTCACCCCGCCCACATGTGCGGATTTGAAACCAACTTCCGTATTCCAGTTGCAGGATTGCCGGCATGGGTCGGGAGAGTTTTCTTTGCTGGTGTCAAAATTCATTGGAATAAGCGTGGTGCAATAACCGCTTCCGTTGTTCGATGGGGACCACCCATTTCTAGCATGCTCGGAGTATTGAGGACGAACCTCGCCGACAAAAAGCGTATTTGACAATCCATCGGTTATTTGAGCGAGTTTCACACGAGTTCCCATGCGGGTAAACGGCCCGGAGAAATCCGTCATGCTATCCGCGGGAGATTGAGCCAATGACTTCCACGAATGGACGCAATAGCAACTTGGATTCTCAAAAACCGAAGTTGGTCCACGCGATGCTGCGTAATTATGGGCGGCAAAACCAAAGTAGCGTTCAGGGTGACTGTCGCTTGGGCAAACCAATGTTGGTATGATGGTGCTGCCTAGTTTTACCGAAGAATTGGGAAACAGTGCGTCATCGAGATTGGGTTGGGAAAAATCGTAGTAGCTGTACAGACTTTGCTGTTCCAAATACGGTAAGATGTAAACAAAAACCGAGCCTTTTTTCTGAGCTGGCGGATTCCAAACTGCACCGGGTGGGAGTTGCTTATAAGCACTTTCAAAAGAGTGAACAGCTAATCCTATTTGCTTAAGATTGTTGGTACAACTCATTCTTCTCGCGGCTTCGCGAGCAGCTTGGACTGCTGGCAGCAGCAAACCCACCAAAACGCCAATAATAGCAATTACGACTAAGAGTTCGACAAGAGTAAATCCTCGGTACATGCGAAATGGATGACCGCACAACCTGTTCGTCGCAATTTTGTTTCCCGATTTGAACATGAGACTCTCCTCTTGTCGATCACGTTTTTTCGATAAAAAAACTATGTCGCTCTAAATAAGCTGAAAACGTAAAACGTCGGTTCTACACAATAATGAAGACGCCTTTCCTTTGCAATAGTTTAAAAACGCAATATACTGATCGGCATTTTAGCGATCTCAATTAGGCGAAAAACACTTTGATAAACTTGTTTCAAGAACCATTTGCTTTTTAAGTTCTACAGAGGAGACTGTTTCTAAATAAATACTGCCTTCCATTTCGAGTTGCTGCCAGTTACCTTATGAGCTTTCCACCTGTATGGGGTGAATCAAACAGGAGAGCAGGTGGAACGCGGTTTTCAAAAATTCTGTATGACCGAACTGGGTATTTGGATATTTTATGGATCACGGTAACTTACTGAGACCGGTGTTATCAGGAAAATTCTTTCGAATCAATGACGAGAAGTTCTACATTAAAGGATTCTCGTATGGACCATTTGCTCCAAATAGCAATGGCGAGCCGCTTCCAGAAGTCGAGCAAGTTCAACGCGATTTCACACATATGCGCGAACTTGGGGCGAACACAATTCGCGTTTACTTCCCGCCGCCCATTTGGTTTTTAGATGAGGCAAAGGCTGAGGGATTATTCGTATTTATCGATATTCCTTGGGAGAAGCACCGCTGCTTTTTTGAAGATTGGCATGCCATGGAGCGTGCACGCAGCCGAGTCCGTCAGACCGCTCGCGAATTAGGTAATCACCCTGCTGTCTTTGCACTTAGCGTCGTCAATGAATTACCCGTCGACGTTGTTCGTTTTTATGGTCGCGAGCGTGTGGGACGATTTGTTGGGGAGTTGTTAGAAATTGCCAAGGAAGAAGCGCCAGACTGTTTAGTCACTTTTGTAAATTACCCTACAACTGAATTCTTGGAAGTCAGCGGATGCGACTTCATTTGCTTCAATGTCTATCTACATGATGAGGAGAAGTTTGGTCTTTACCTGGAACGCTTACAACACAACGCTGGCAACAAACCGCTCGTGCTAGGCGAATACGGGATTGACTCGGAACGCGAAGGCGATGTTGAGCAGGCGTCCATGTTGACACGGCATTTGAAAAAGGTTTTCCGCCATGGTCTTGCTGGCTCCGTGATCTTCGCCTTTACGGACGAATGGTTTACAGGTGGCTGCCAGATCGACGACTGGTTTTTTGGCGTAACGCGAGCTGATCGGAGCGATAAGGTTGCTGCTGCCTCACTACGAAGGGTCTGGAAAGACCTTCCGCATGCAATTCACGAAGAGCTGGAGTTGCCTAAGGTTTCGGTGGTTGTTTGCTCGTATAATGGAGGCAGAACACTCCGCGAATGTTTGGATTCCTTAATGCGGGTGGACTTCCCAGATTACGAAGTCAT
>JAYVPE010000649.1:0-12681 GCA_043757575.1 Pirellula sp. | reverse complement strand
TCTTGGGGGATCATGGATCGAAAAACAGCTAAGAGCGTCTTTCGATGTTCGTCGGCGGACTCTCTAAAATCATCAGGCAGGAAGTCCGGTATCAACTCAACTCGAGCTTGTCGAAAGCTCGTCGTCACCTCGAGTTCTTCAATAATTCTGGCACGTTGCAGGCCAGCCATGAGAATATTATGACGTCCGTCGTCGGTCGGCGTATGCGAGATTATTCTTCCGATACAGACAGTATTTCCAAGGTTTGGTTTTCCTTGGACTTGGCTCTCCCAGCCAGGAACCAAGAGAGCCATGGTAATTAGGTGATCGGATTCCAACGCTTCTGTGAGCATTTCGCAATACCGAGGTTCGAAGATATGGAGGGCTTGAATAACGTGGGGAAATAGAACCAAACTCGGCAGCGGAAAAAGGCGCACCACGCCATCAAAGTCAGCTGGAATTCCTGCACTTTCCCAATGTCCCATGCGTTATCCTGTATCGAACTTTCAAAATCCAGTTTTCGAATCGCTACAAGTCAGCGAAACTCGAACGAAGTATACACCGGCGAACACCCCACCCATATGGGAAAATTATGTCGACATTGACACTTCTTTTTGATCGCCAACACTCGTCCATTCGTTCCCAAGCTCCGGCTTGTTAGAACTTGGAAACGAGGCTCGACGGAGCGGCTATTCTACGAGGCCATAGGGCTACCATGTTAGCAAACAAAACGAACGCTCCGCCAACGATTAGGTGCTGTGAAAGGATTTCATTCGGGTAGCTCATTTTGATTTCGATAGTGCCTAAAAGCCCTGGCAAAAAAAGTGCCCAGAAGGACGCAAAAACAGGCTCACTGCTGTAAATGATGGAAGCTTGAACTGCTGTGATATGGGGTTGGTAGGTGTTCATTCCCAGGAATGCAAGGACTGAACAAACGAGGGCGAGAAACAGAACGATGACGATGAAGTGAGGTGAAAAAAAGAGTGTCCGCCAAGTCTGCAAAGAATGGGCGGCGTGAATGGGCATAGAAGTCAATGCGGCCGAGTGCAACACCGCAAAAGTCAACGCAGCGGCCAAGGCAACTATGAAAAACATACCTGGGGTAATTGCCGTGGAATTGATTTTTTTCCCGTAGTAGTCGACCAATATTAACTGGCCTGTAAAAAGGACTGCTCCCAAAGTCGTTAACGTATCTCCTAACGTCCATTTGCTTATCGCGTCGGAAGCGAAGCCGATTCCACCAGAATCGAAAATAATTAGTCCCGTAAGAATTGAAACGCCCAGCAAGGCAATCACGACTCCAATAACGACGTTGACTGAGATGGATTTGCGAAACAGAATTGCTGAAAAAATAGGGGTAAATACGGCGGTTAGGCTAGTTAGAAACCCACTGCGAGAAGCGGGGATGGTTGCTAATCCCATCACTTGTAAAACGAGCCCAAAATAGAAAAACAGGCCAACTAAAACCCCGACTCGCCACTCATACTTACTCGCGCTCCGAACCATACTTGGGCAAACGAAACATAGCACCACTAGCGACATTAAGAATCGCATGCAGATCATGCCCGAAGCAAATGCCACACTGAGAGAACTAGGAACGGAATGGTTTTCCAGTCCGAAGAACTGTTCCATCTGCAAATTTAGCGATTTCATAATAGGAAACGAAAGTCCCCAAAGTGCGTTGACTCCAACTAGTACCCAAACAGCTATCCATTGTGTTGCATTTGATTTCGTGGCTTGAACATACACCATGCGATTGCTATTTCCTCAACCTGACCTGTCTCACTAGGATGAAAATCCCTGGCCTTCACTTACCTTTTAGGACAAGTCGTCGCTATTGTATTGATCGAGTGAATGGATGCAAACTCGATGAATGCCTGCATTTTAACAATTTCAACAGGAGTTTTAAATGGCGCCAATCAGCAAAATCATTGAACCGACCACCACGTCGGCAAGTGC
Organism: Pirellula sp.; assembly: GCA_043757575.1. Taxonomy (GTDB): domain Bacteria; phylum Planctomycetota; class Planctomycetia; order Pirellulales; family Pirellulaceae; genus JBKCUI01. Next base: position 10,743 of record JAYVPE010000649.1, on the reverse strand, counting down.
AGCGACTAACTCGCTAAAGGGGAAAGGCCTTAACGATGTCGACTTGAACGACTTCCTCAAGTTAATGCTGACTGAATTGCAGAACCAGGATCCGTTGAATCCGACGGACAATGCCGCCTTGCTGCAACAGGTAGGAGAATTACGAGGCATCAGTTCCAACGACCAACTGGTTACCACACTCAAGGGCTTTTCGAATACGCAAGAGCTAACTACTGCTAGCAGTCTAATTGGGAAGTCTGTAAAGGGTTTGGATATTGGGGCAAAAGAAGTAAGCGGCGCGGTTACGAGCGTCTCGGTCAAGATTGACGAAAAAGATCGCAACAAGCGTCAGGTCCAAGTTCATGTTGGGGATCAAATAGTCGATATTAAAAATGTTCGTGAGATCGATGACAAGGTAGTTCCGCCAGTTTAGACTGCATGCATAGCAATGCATGCATTAAAAGCTGGTAGGCAACACTAACCGGCTTTCGCGAACAAAAGTTTACTATGTTCAACGAGTTCGCGGAGGCAGGTGAGTTATGGGCTTAGCATCAGCTCTTAGTACAGCGTTAACCGGAATGAGCGGTGCTGAAAAGCAAATCGACGTCCTGGGAAACAATCTAGCCAATTCGCAAACAGTCGGTTTCAAATCTTCGGAAGTAATCTTCGCGACTCAGTTCTTGCAAACTTTGTCACTCGGTTCGTCGCCGACGAACGGCAATGGCGGAACGAATCCTCGCCAAACTGGGCTAGGTGTTCAAGTCGCGGCGATCAACCCGAACTTCACCCAAGGCACGATCGAGATTAGTTCGTCGCCATCCGACTTAGCCGTTCAAGGCGATGGGTTTTTCCAAGTATCTGGCGGGCAAGGGGAAAAGCTCTTCACGCGAAATGGCATTTTTAAACTAAATAGCGCCAATGAGTTAGTTACGTCGACCGGAAATCGTCTGCTTGGTTTCGGCGTCGATGATCAGTTCAATATCCAAGCGACTCAGGTGGCACCACTAAAAATACCCCTTGGAACGGCGGCGGTCGCCAAATCTACGAGTAACGTTACTCTTGAGGGAACTCTCTCCGCTAAGGGAGATATTGCGGACACCTCGCGTGTCATCCAGAGTTCTGTTTTGGGAGATGGAAGCGTGCCTCGACCGACTGGCACTGCAGTCTCTATTAATAGTTCAACCGCACCAACTCTAGTTGGGGTCATTACAAATAACTCACAGGGAGCGGGCGGGACTCATGTGGAAGGATCGGTATATCAGTATCGATTCACCTACGTCGACAATAGCGGAACTGAAAGCCTGCCAACTTCACCGCTAAACGCGACGGTCCCTGTTGGGAACGGCCTAGCAGACAATACCATCTCCATCAATCTCCCGGCGGCAAACGCCCAGTATTCGCAGGTAAAAGTTTATCGAACAGCCCCAGGAGGCAATAACTTTTTTCAGGTTGGTTTAGGAGCAAGCGGTTCGACCTTCGTGGATGACAACTCGGCCGTGCTTTCAACTCCTCTGCAAAGTGCCGGGTTAACTGGCAACTACTCGTACAGGATTACTTATTTCAAAGCAGGCGAGCCGGAATCGCGTCCGTCTCCATTGCTGGGACCTCAAAACGTAGTCAATGGACGAGTGCAATTGGGAAATTTCCCAGTCCCGCCCGTACCACCAGCTTCGGGAGGATTTCCAGCATACGACCAAATTCGAATCTATCGCAACTTGGCAAATGACCCCAACTCATTTTATCTCGTCGACACCGTTGCGCCCTCAGCAAAGTACACGGACAGTAAAACGGATGCTGACATTAGCAATCTGAGCACTGTGGGAAATAAGGCGATCAACCTCGACGGTCCTACCGTCAACAGTAACACGCTCCTGGTCAATGTAATCAAACGAGATGGCTTGGATTACGTAAAGCCGTTTGTGGTTGGAGAGTTGATGTTCAAGGGAAGAAAAGGTGGACGATTACTGGACGAAAAGTCATTCAACATCACCACCACGTCGACAGTTCAAGATCTGATGGGATTCATGAAAGACTCAACCGGAATCTTGAGCGATAGCGGCGATATCGCACATCCAATTATCTCTTCCAAGAATGTAATTCCAGGCGAGGGTGGTACTCTGCTGCCCAGCAATTACCTTGCAAACGGTTCGATACGATTGGTAAGTAATACAGGCGTTAATAACGCGATAGGAATTGATTTAACTAGCTTTCGAATTCGAGACCCCAACGGAAATGTGACTACGCCGAATCTCGGATTTGGTACTTTGCAGGAGGCCACTGGACAGAGCGCGGTAACCGATTTTATCGCCTACGACTCTCTGGGCTTGCCTATTCGAATGCGATTAACGGCGACACTTGAAGAACGAAGCGATCAGCAATTGGCCTATCGATGGCAAGCGGATAGTTCCGACAACTCAGTCAAGGGCAATACTCAAATCGCGGTTGGCACGGGACTGATTTATTTTGATGGAAACGGCAACTTTGTTTCTTCAACGAACTCGACGGTCGCTGTGGATCGAAACGGGTTGCCAAGTACGAAGCCACTGCAATTCAATTTGGATTTCAAGAACCTTTCCGGGTTAGCAACAGACAAATCAACGCTGGCGGCGTCGCGTCAGGACGGCTCTCCACCTGGCGTTTTGACGAGCTATGTTATCGGTGAAGACGGAACAATTCGGGGTGTCTTTAGCAACGGAATCTCTCGCGACCTAGGACAAGTTCGATTGGCTCGTTTCTCCAATCCTGGTGGATTAGAACAAAGAGGACAGAACTTGTATGCTCAAGGAATCAACACTGGATTGCCAATCGAAGGCCGACCCTCTGAAAACGGTTTAGGCACATTGTCTGCCGGAGCGCTAGAGCTTTCCAATACTGACGTGGGGGGCGATTTGGTGACACTCGTACTCGCGAGCACCATGTACCGAAGCAACGCGCGAGTCATCACCGCAACGCAGCAACTGTTTGACGAACTACTTAACTTAAGACGATAAAAGCCGAGTAATAACGAAAAAGCCCCACTCGACTTAGATTGGTCACGCCCGATATCCAATCTTGGGCCAAGTGGGGCAAGCTTATTTGCAGTTCAACTCAAATCTTTATTCATTGCTAATTGACAAACTCTAACCGATATTGTTGCTGCGTGCTGCACTGTTCGCGAAATTTTCCAGGGCGAATTTTTCTACCTTTCGCTCGGCTAAATGCGTTTTGAAGGCCAAGGCAGTCTAAACGATTTAAGCTCTCCCCCCACTAGTGTTACTTCTTAAGAGGTCGAGCTAGAATTGAAACGTTGCGCCACCAACGATGCGCCTACGCCGTTCGGTTTTGGTATTGAAATGATTAGAGGTTGGTATGATCAGAAACATTTCCGTGTCCGTGTCGGTCTTTTGCGTTATTCTCGCGTCGTTCACTGCCGCCATCGGGTGTTTCCAAGCGAGGGCACAGGAGACTAAACCGCAAGGCAACGACAATGGATGGAAACCCCTACTGATTCCAAACACCAAAGATGTTGCGAAATTGGAACTGTTTCTCGACGAAACCAAGAAACGACAACCCGTCAAACTGGAACAGTATATTGAAATGCAACGTGCGTTACGCGAAGTGGCTAAGAAGATTGTCGAAACGGTACCGGATCGCAAGTCTGCGATATTTCGAAAGGCGGAAGCAGAATTTGTTAGTGCGTCCGTCATGCTTCTGGGTAACGAGGGACCCGATGCACAACGCAAGACGTACGAGCGGTTTCAAGATTATCTGCAAAAACGAGAGAAAATTGAGTTCAACGATATTCAGATGGCAATACTTGCTGGGCAAAATATGGAACAACTTGCCGACTCCAATTTAGCAAAGGAGGCCTACAAATCATTCGCGGATATTTTTCGAAAGAAAGAAGATCCAAGCTTAGTCGATATCATCGTGTTGCTCGAATCGAGTGCACGGCGGCTAGATTTGCCTGGCAAAGAACTTAAATTAGTCGGCACGGATTTTTCTGGTAAAGCCTTCGACATCGAGTCGTTCAAAAATAAATTCGTGCTTGTCTATTTTTGGTCGTCCACAACGCGTGCCTGCGAGCAAGAGCATCCCTATATGTTCTCGGTCTATAACAAGTACAAGGACCGGGGGTTCGAAATTGTAGGGATTGGTTTGGACGAAGATAAGGACGAAGCGCAAGCGTTTATTAGTCGCCTCGCAATTCCATGGGTAAATCTCTGGGAGTCGAGGAAGGATGGCGTTTCGAAAGTCATGGAAACGTATGGAGTCAGTTCCATTCCAACGGTATTTCTACTCGACAAGAACGGCAAGGTGATTACGATCGAGGCGAGAGGCTTGCTGCTCGGGAAAGCACTCGAGAAATTGTTGCCCGATACACCCAGCAGTGAAGTAACAAATCCAAATGAAGAGCCTAAAAAATAATGTGGCTTAGAGACCGTCGCGCCCACTTTAGGCGGCGCGTTTTTGGTCGATAATGATTTCGCCTTTGTCGTTCACTTCTTCGAATCGTACAGAGACTTGTCGGGACACACCGCTCTCTTGCATCGTAATACCGTAAATCATGTTGGCAGCGGTCATTGTCTTTTTGCTATGCGTCACCACAATGAACTTAGTCGTATCTAGAAACTCTTTCAGTACGGTAACGAATCGCCCGATGTTGGCTTCGTCAAAAGGTGCGTCTACTTCGTCCAAAATACAGAATGGACTTGGGCGATATTGAAAGAACGCCATGATCAAAGCAACCGCCGTCAGCGCTTTTTCTCCGCCACTGAGCAGTGAATTGTTGAGCGTTGTCTTGCCGGGAGGTGTTGCAATGATTTCGATGCCGCTATCCGGGTCTCGCTCGTCCTCAAGCATAATATCTGCAAACCCGCCTCCAAAAGAGCGTCGGTATAGTTCTTGGAAATTCTTTCTTATCGTTGTTAGAGTTTGCATGAACAGGTCGCGAGAGTCCTCGTCGATTTTGGCCATGGTTTGGATCAAGCTGGATTTAGCATTATGAAGATCCTCGTAGTGATGCGAAAGCCGGTCGAATCGCGCTTGGAGTTCATCCAATTCCTTAAGCGCTTCCATATTGACACTCCCCGCCGACGCTATCTCGTGCCTAAGCTGAATAATTTCCGATTCGAGAGCGGAGCGGTCGAACTCGGCTACGATCGGCTTTCCGTTTGAGATTCCGAGCAAGTCTACCAACCATAGGTCTTCTGTCTGCGAATCCTCAGCGATTGCAGGGATTTCATCCAACGCTTTGGCTTCACTCAAATTGTCTTTTAGAAATTGGCTCGCAGTTTGTACCAGAGTTTCCAGATTGAGTTGATATTCGTTGGTATAGTGATCGTGCAACTGCTCCCACTGTTGACTCAATTGTAATTGCTGCTTTTCGATCGATTGGATTTTATCATGACCTTTTTCTAAATTGCGTCTAGCGTTTTCGCCTTCGAGTATAGCTTGTTGAAGGATGGTGTTTTGAAATTGCATTTGGTCAACCGATTCGGTTCGCCGTGCTTCGACGGATTGAATCATTTTCTGAGCGACTGCGGAGCGAGTTTGGAAATCAGCCGTCGCATTTGTCGTGGCTGCAATTCGATTCGCAATTGACAACAATGATGTTTCAGATTGGACGACGCTTCTATTGCGTTCTGCAGAATCCAATTGCATTTGCTCCATGGTTACTCGCAGGCCGACCACGCGTTGCTCGAGTCGAGCTAACTCGATCCGTCGTTCCGTGACGATCGCTTGTTCGGTTTGCATCGCTCGTTCACATCGCGAAAAATCCTTGGCGATCGCGTCGCGAAGCTGGTCCATATCGCCCGATCGCACCGAGTTCACTTCGATTGCATCTTCTGCGGCGCTCATCAATTCATGAACTTCGGCAAGTCGGTTCAAAGCATTCTGAAGACTGAGCCGATTTGTTTCAAGCGAGGTTATCAACTTATTGCGATGCTGCTGAATGGACTCGAGTCGGAGATCGCAGGCTGTAAGTTCTCTTGTTGTCGAGTGTGCCGCAGCGTCTCTGGAACGTAGCGTCGATTCTGTTTCACTGATCCGGGCTTGTGCGATTGCTACCGAAACCGTCGCTTCCGAAAAAAGTGCTTCAACGTGTTTGATTTCCTCCCTGGCAGATTGCATTTCACTACGACGCGAGACTAATCCCAACCCAGTCTGAAGTGAACCGAGAGTAATACTTCCGTCGCTATCGACTAGTTGGCATTCGGCCGTTACAAAGCGCAATCCGGCGCCACGAAAATGACTCAGTTCCAGGGCTGTGGAAAGAGTGTCCACGAACCAAGTGGTTCCAAGCAAAAATCGGATCAGTGGTTCATACGCATCGTCGAAGCGAGTCATTCGATCCGCTCGTCCCAAAACGCCGCGCAGGCCGTCGAGTTGAATTTTTTCGCCCGAGCGACGACTGGTTAGTCGATCCATTCGGAGCAAGGTTACACGACCATCGACGCCCAAGCTACCATCGTTGATCCAGTCGATGATTTGACCGTTGCTCAGTACGATTGCATCGGCATGCGAACCCAACGAAACGTCGATAAGAGGTGCTAAGTGCATTTCGGTACTGAGTAGGTCCGCCACTAAGCCTAGTACCGTTCCCCAAACGTTCGCTACGATCGCATCTGTGGGATGGGCCATATCCTGGTCGGGGTTTTGATTGCCGCGAGCCAGGCGTAGAAGTTGTTGGCCACCTCTGCCTGCACCTGTGAATTGTTCTTCGAGTTGCTCAAGCACGTTCAGCCGCTCGCGAACCCCGTGTCGTTTGCCTTGTAGCAAAGCGAAATGCTCTTGAGTTTGCGACAAGGTGCTGCGTTGAATTCGAAGCTGCTCGTCCTCGTTCTGTTTGGCAATGGCCGCAAGTTCGGCGGCTTGAGCTGCGCCATGTCGCTTTGCGACCGCATCTTGGAGCGACTGTTCGGCCAGCTCCAGCTCCGCTATCGCTTGAGTCACCGATTGTTGCTGTTGATCGATGGATTGTTGGATCTGCTCAACATGCAAGTGGTATGCCGCCAATTGAGAGCGATTGGTGGATAAAGCGTCGCGGATCTCGCCCTGTTCCGCTTCGGCTTCATCTATTCTCGACCTGAATGTGCCTAGCTCCAGTTGGAGATCGCGCCAGCGAGTTTCACTTTCTGAAACCTCTCCATTCGCGACTTTTCGAATGCGCTCGATATCTTGAAGTTCGAACTGTTTTTGCTCCATCTCCTCGGACGATAAGCTTGCTCGCCGTTGCAACAAGACAATTCGTTCCTGCAAAACTGTTTTCTCAGCCACAAGTTCGAAGCATCGTTCTGACGCGGACGCAAAACCATTGTCGGCGGATATCAATTCCCGTTGTGCGTTAAAATATTCCGTTTGAATATCGTCTTGGTCTTTTTGCATCTTTTGCAAAATAGACTGTTCTGAGGCCACAACGGATTGCAATGCGGTTAGATTCTCGGAGAGTTCGACAGCAGCAAGTTCGGCATCCTCAAGTTGCTTTTGGTATCTTTCTCGATCTTGCTGCAGAGCCGTTCGGTCGATCCAACCCAACTGCATTCTTTTGGTCCGCATCGTCAGGGTCAACTCGCGATAGCGTTGGGCTTTTGTCGCTTGGCCTTTAAGAGTGGCGAGTCTTTTACCTACCTCATCGACAATGTCGTTGAGCCTGATCATGTTCTGATCGACACGTTGCAGGCGTCGTTCTGCTTCGACTTTTTTGGCCTTGAATCGCGATATTCCTGCCGCTTCCTCAAAGATTCCTCGCCGATCTTTGGCGGAGGCCTGGAGCAGTCGATCCACTTTTCCTTGTTCTATCAGGCTATACGCATCCACTCCCACGCCCGTACCACGAAATAGTTCTTTGACGTCCTTGAGGCGACAAGGCTGGCCGTTGATTGCGTACTCACCCTCACCATTTCGGAATACGCGACGACTTACTTGGACTTCATCGGCATCGTGGCTGAATATTCTAGTTGTGTTGTCCAAGATCAAGATTACTTCGGCGCTGTTGGCCGGTTTGCGTCCGCCTTCTGCCGAGCCTTTGAATATGACGTCTGTCATATCGGCACCTCGCAACGCTTTTGCGCTTTGTGCTCCCAGCACCCATTTCACTGCATCGACAACATTCGACTTTCCGGAACCGTTTGGCCCGACTACAACAGTTATCCCATCAGGAAAATCGAATCGCGTTCGATCTGCAAAACTCTTGAAGCCAACTAGTTCGAGGGCTTTGAGCATGGATTGTTACCGAGACCTTTTGGCGGTGGTGGGACTTGAAAGAGTAGTTCATCGGTTGAGCATGTCGGAAAGCTCTGCATCCGAAAGTTCGTGATTGGTCGGCAATTCCTTGTCCTTGGAATCCGTTTCGTCCTTGGTTGTGTCGCCTTTGGTTTTTTTCCAGGACACATTTCGCAAACCGACGGCAGACCACCAACTTGATCTTTTAGTGGACGAGTTTCCGATGCTGGCATGATCCACGCTGACTTCTTTCAGGTCGCGAAAGGACTTGGAAGCCTCATTTGCTGAGTCAACAATTTGCAAGTCTTGGTTGTGCAGTGGATTCATGGCTACCGGAGTTGAAAGAGTCTGGTTTAAGGCCAGTTGATTCACCGTGTGAACCAGGTCGTTGTAGTTGGCTTGAATATTCCCTAACCCACGTAAAACAGAAACAATATCGCTAGCAACGATCGCTTTGCGAATTTCTCCATTGGTGTGCCGTTTTGTCAACTTGATTTGATCGCCAAAAATGGGAGTCAACGTCAGTAATTGAGTCGGAGAAACGGGCGAGGTTAACGAGATAGTGATGTTATTTCCAAAGAGGATTACTTCCTTATGTTTTTGTAACGAGACGGTTAGCAATGGAGTAGAACTCGGAACTTGGACAAATTGAAAGTTTTTCCCGATCACCACTCCTTTGACGCTAATGTCGGTTGGGTTGCGAAGTCGAATTGCTCCGAAGGCACCGAATCGCAAATCGGGGTCAGGCTCTTGCAAAAGTTGTTCCAACGCTTCGCGGGCGGACGAGTCGTCGTTGACAACCAGTCCAACCAAACACAATTCTCGAGCGGCCGGAGTCGATTGCGCCAATTCGAGAAGGACAGGTACCGATTCTTTGCAATCCAAATAGGCCAGTGAATAAGCCGAGTAGAAACGAACTTCTTTGTCGCTAGAGGAAAGTCCTCCGATCAAGGTTTCCTTGGCAGCGTCGGTTCCTATGGCTTCCAGCTCTGCGGCAGCACGGCGGCAGGTCGCCGGATCTGCGAGCAGCTTCCTACAACCTAACAAGCGTTCTTGTTGTTCATCCAGTGTTTCACCAAATCCTGTGCACTTGATTACCGACATGAAGTGAGCTGAATCGTGCTTGTACTTAGGGACAGTTCGGATGCCGACGTACCAATCGCTTGTGCCCTCGGCAACCATCTTCTGTTTGTTGGAGTCTTTGAAAAAGTAGCGCGAGTTGATAGCTTTTTCAATCGCCTTCGTAACGATGACATGTCGAAACTCAGTGTCAACGCGCAGTCCGACTGGCTGGTCCTGTTTTAATCGGGCACCCCCGATGACGACGCCTTGCAGAGGAGTCATTTCTGATTGACGGGTAAAACTGGTAGGCAGAATGACAACTTCTCCGCTTGCGGTCGCTTTCGGTTCGCTTGTGCGCAAACGGCCCTGCAGCATTGCCATTTCGCATAGCCGTGACTCTAGTATGTATCCTTCTGTCAAATTGGTCGCTGTGCACTCAGTCGAATTTTCGACTTGGACATCGAGAATATCTCCCTTGGAGTTACATGGATTTGCAATGATGCGAAGCTTTACTAACGCGGTGGATTGGTCGTCTAGAAAAGCCTCAGGGCTTTCGATTTCGCGGGTTCGCATTTCGTCTAAGATCCACTCTCGCTGCACGCCAGGACGCACAATTCCGCCCGTACCCGGCAAACTGGAAGCTACCGCAAAGGAGTCGTAATGCGATGGCGACATTCCAAGTGATGTCGTTACCTCTCCGATCAAGCGAGGACGGTCAGGATCGACCATGAGCTCTTGAATGCGGTGCGTTTCCTTGACGAAATGGTTGTCTTTTTCGCGTTTGCCGGAGATCCAAGAGTTGCAGCCAGTCATGCAAGCGAGTCCAATCCATCCGATGAGAACGCTGGCACATAGGACTCGCTGATCTAGGCGATAGAATCGACTTTCTAAGTCCATCGAGGTTCGGCTTCCTAAGTTGTTTGTTCTTTCCGAAGACAAATTTGCTGTCGAATCGGCAACGCAACTTGAGGAAATAGCGATAATCCAACGCCGCAGTCAATATCGCTCGGGCGAAAACGATCGAAATGTCTATACTTATATCGAAACTCTACCCAATTTTCGGAAGCTCTGCATCATGGTCTCCAAGCCAATTAGTTCGGTGCTCATTCTACTTTTATTCAGTTGGATTGGGAGCTGTACAGACGGATTGGCTGCCGATCCGATATGGAAAGCGGGCACTGCCAAAAGAGTTATTACGCCAACGACTGCTGTTTGGTTGGCCGGCTATGGAACCAAGCGAGTACCGGATGGAAAGTTGCACGAGTTATGGATGAAAGCACTGGCCCTTGAAGACGATCGAGGACAGCGCGTTGTACTGGTTACCAGCGACTTTCAAGGGATCCCAAAGTCGATGAGCGATCGCGTATTCGAAATGCTCGACCGTCGATTTCTTCTCAAGCGTCATCAGGTCATTCTGACTTTTTCGCACAACCATTGTGGACCAAGATTGGGAGATGACCTAGTGGATTATTATCCTATTGATAGCAATCAAGAGAA
>JAYVPE010000648.1:0-3398 GCA_043757575.1 Pirellula sp. | reverse complement strand
CTTGCCGATACTGGTGAAGCAAAGGCTAGGTGCACTAAGAGAGAGGAAAGCACAACCGAAAAACGTGCAAGGTTAACCATGTTCAACAGATCCTTCTGTTTTATTGACCGGTTTTTGCAAGCTTCCTGCTTGCTTTTAAACCCAGTCAGTTTGAGAATTGTCCGGTTTCTGGGCGGTTGACGCAATATCAGTGACAATGGGTTTGATGATAAGATTAGGCTGGTCTAAGGCTAGCGAAGCTTGGATGAGAATGGAGGTCCCAATCTGGACTGATAAAATTTATTACGCGACGCATAAAGGCCTGTTGATTTAATTAGCCGCAACGCGTTAGCGTCGGTTCATTCGCCGACAACCGGGGCTAACGCCCATCGGCTAATCATTATTTTTGTAGATTGCATCAAATCAACAAGCCCATAAGCGATGGCATTCCAGCGGCCCCTCGCTTACGCATTCGGGTTATGAAAACAACAGTAAACATGGGCATGAACACATTTTCATCAGGCCGACCCCATACCGCCGCCACCTGGGGTTTTTATCAAAATGCTATCACCAGCGTGGATCGAAATTTGTACGGAACTGTCCAATCGGATTCGCTCGCCATCGCTTCGTATTAGCCAGTTCTCTCCGGGCTTTCCATCTTTTCCTCCGTCTAATCCAAACGGAGCGGAGTTGCGTCGGCTCGTTACCAACGAAACCTCCAATGGCGTCAAAGCTAGCACTTGACGAATTAGCCCATTTCCGCCGGAGTTTTTTCCGCCGCCACCGCTGTCTTTTCGAATCTCAAATCGAACGAGCCGAACCGGATAACGCTTTTCAAGAACCTCCACGTCCGTCAATCGCGTATTGGTCATATGCGAATGGACGGCGTCTTCACCGTCCGCATTTGGCGTCGCACCCGTTCCGCCACCAATCGTCTCGTAGTATCCAAAGCCGGTGTCACCGAACAAGAAATTGTTCATCGTCCCCTGGCTTGCTGCAGCCAAACCGAGCGCTCCCAGTAAGCAGTCGACGACGCGTTGGCTTGTCTCGACATTTCCTCCTGCAACCGCTGGCCAATCCTCTTGGTTGCCAATGCATTTTGGATTGAGAATACCCTCAGGGATTATCAACTCAATACAACGCATCACGCCGGAATTAAGCGGTAACGAATCGGCAACTGCACAGCGAATTACGTACATGACTGCCGCAGAAACGATAGCCGGATTCGCGTTGAGATTCCCTTTGGAAATCGAGCCTGTACCCTCGAAATCAATTCGAAGCATTGGGCGTTCTTTGGAATCCAAGGAGCGTTGAATGCTGACGCAAATTCGAGTGCCATCGTCCATCTTGTCACTGAAACTACGGGGATCATTTGGCAACGTTTGTATCCACGCGCGTGTCTTCGCTTCAGATGCTTGTTGGATATGCTCAAAGTAACGCGTGACTGTGCCCAAGCCATAGAGTTCGGCCAGTTCGTGCATAGCTTGTACACCGCGTTGGTTTGCAGCTTGCTGTGCAGCCAAGTCAGCCATGTTTTCAGCAACGGATCTCGATGGGTACTTTCCGAAACGAAGAAGTTTCTCAATTTCCATCGACCGGTCGTTTCCAGCCTGAACGAGGTGCATCGGATGAATGACTACTCCCTCGTCGCCTAAGCGGGTCGAGGTAGGAGCCATCGAGCCCGGCGAGAGGCCACCGATTTCAGCATGGTGCGCGCGACAGGCAACAAAAAAGTCTGGCCGACTTTCTTTACCTATCGCGTGCTGTACAAAAACCGGAGTTGCGACCGTGATGTCGGGCAAATGCGAGCCACCTTGGTAGGGATCGTTGGTCACATAGCAATCGCCAGGGTCCATTACTGGGAACAATTCAAGAAGGCAACGGATGGTTTGGCTCATGGCTCCCAAGTGAACAGGTACATGCGGAGCGTTGGCAATTAAATCGCCATTCGAAGCAAAAACAGCACAGCTAAAGTCCCGGCGATCTTTGACGTTGACGCTTGATGCAGTCTGCTCCAATACGATTCCCATTTGGTCAGCTATCGCCGCGACGCGATGTGCCACCACCTCACACAGGACCGGATCGACGTGCGAGGAGCTGTGCTCGGAAAACAAGCTATCGCGGTGACCGTCACTGCTAGCTTCCGCTCGGATGCTGGTAGCATCCGCCACGACTTCGAGGCGTCGGCGTATGGAGAGCGTCTTGTCAGACAGGACACTCGCGGTCCATGTGGCTGGAATCACAGTCGTACTCCCACTCGACACGATCAATGCAGGTCCCGCGACCGACTGTCCAGGCAGTAAAGTATCACGAAGGAAAACGTCTCGGGATGATGACCGAAGAGCTTTCGCAGGAATAGTTGGAGCCTCGACCTCGTAAATGGTTGGCAGATGATTCTCCGAAATCGAACTGAATATGCCTTTGAGCGAGACCAATTCTATGAGTTTGCCAGGGCATGCATAGCCGTAGCGTTTTTTATGGTGCTCGCTAAATCGAGTGGAACAAACGCTGGAAATGTCGATTGCAGTGCAAGATCGCAAATCCTCGACTTTGACCATGATAGCACCGTCGGTACCAGCATACCGCAATTCAACTTCGAACAACGCAATCACGTGCTCACTCGCTATTCCCTCGTCATTAAATTCGAGTGAAGCCGATTGCCACAGATCACTCTGCAACGTCGCAATGGCGGACGTCTCGACAAGATCAAGTAAGCGATAAACAGGCTGAGTTAAAGTACGTTGGATCGACGCCATTCCCATACCCAGTGCGCTAAGCAAGCCTGCCTGCGGTGGGTCGACAACATGAGACATTTCCAGCAAGTCCGCAATTTCGCAGATATGCTGTCCTGCTGCGCCTCCGAAGCCGACTAGCGCGTGCTGTCTCGGGTCCGCTCCTTGGGCGATCGAGATGCTGCGAACGGCAGCGGCCATATGTTCGTTAGCAATCCGTCTAAATCCATGAACAAGTTGGTTCGATGTCAACTGTTTGAACGTATTTCCAGCCTTCGAATTTAACTGAACAAGCACCTCGCTCAGTTTCTGACTGGCAGCATTTTTGTCTAACGGAAACGGGAAGGTTTTGGTGTCAATTCGATCCGAAAGCAAGTTCAAATCGGTTATAGTCAAAGGTCCACCGCGTCCGTAGCAAGCGGGCCCTGGTTCGGCACCTGCGCTCTGAGGTCCCACTCGAAGCGATACGCCGTCGAACCAACAAACGCTACCGCCGCCGGCAGCAACGGTATGAATCGCTAGTGTGGGTACCAACATGCGTACACCTGCCTTGATGGTTTCATGCTCCAGTTGCAGCTTGCCTTCGATTCGGCATACATCAGTACTGGTCCCGCCCATGTCCAACCCAATACAACGAGGCTCTTTCATCGCCGTGGCTATGGCCTCGATCGCTACGGCTCCTCCTGC
>JAYVPE010000647.1:0-12725 GCA_043757575.1 Pirellula sp. | reverse complement strand
AAATGGTTGGACTACCATTTCAAACACTTGCCAATTCGCGACGAGCAAGATGGGCCCCTAACTTGCCAATCGATATTTCGAAATTCGAACAGCTAGGAAAGAGAGTGGAGGCTATTCGCGTAGTTTCCGGCGGAAAATGTCCAGTTGGGGCTGCCATTTGCCCAGGTGCGGTCTACGAAGATGTACGTTTCTTGATCGATAGCGGTTTTGATTTCATAACGCTTCTTGTGGATGTTCAGTACGCAATGTCGCAATCGTGCAGTTTAAGACTGGCCCCACTCGAACCGACTCTGGAACAATCGATCCAGGCAGTGCACGATTCTGGGGCCAAGACCAAGATCCTCGTTTCCGCAAACCTTTCCGACGGACTTCAAATGTTTCGTTGCCTTCAAATGGGCGCAACAGCAATCTCGATAGATGCATTTATCGCCAATTCAAAACCCACCGATGCTGTGCCGATAAAGGATACGTTTGGCTCGGTATTGAGCGCCTATGCTCCAGCAGCATCTGTGGCCGCTTCGCTTGCATGGATCAAGCCTGCAATGGCACAGCTCGTTGAAGACCTTAGTGACTGCGCGATCTACGCCGGTTTGTAATGGCGTGGACTTTAGCTTTTCCCCGTGAGCGGCACTGCGCAAGCCCAAAGCAACGCAATTGCTACGTAACTCCAGTTGCAACGGCAGTCGCATAAGAACGGCAGTGAGAAATTGAGATCATCACTTCACGGATTCCCCGTTCTCTTGCGATGTTAGCTGCTTTACCATTGATCTTGATCACGGGGGCGCCGGACACTTCGTTGACAATTTCGACGTCGGTCCACTGGATGCCTTTTGTCCAGCCTGTGCCGAGCACTTTGAGAACGGCCTCCTTGGCAGCCCAACGGCCCGCATAGTGTTGGGTTGCCGCTTTACGCGAGGAGCAGTAGAGGATTTCTTTTTGCGTGAAAACGCGTTGTAAAAACACTTCGCCGTGCTTTTCGATCATCTGGGCGATGCGAACGCACTCGATAATATCCGTGCCGATGCTTATCAATTTTCCGGTCGTTTCATTCGGCATGTTTTTGTCGTGGCTTTCATCCCATAGTTATTTGCTTTTCGGCCCTTGAACCAAGGGGATCCATCGTTCTTCGCGATGGCTAATCTCAGTGATGCGCAGACCAAATTTGTCTCCGACCTTGACGACCTCTCCTTCGGCGATGGTATTACCGTCAATTTCCAAGCTTATCGGTTTGTCGCAAGGCTTGTCAAACTGAATCATGACCCCCGGGACAAACTGAAGGATCCGTTCCACGGGTATTTTCTGACGGGCAAGCGTTACCGCCACATTTGCCTCGATTCTCAGCAGGCTTTTCCAATAATCGACTTTCGCAGGATTGTCTGTCGAATGCGTTCTGATCGTACTCATGCAATCCAACCTTGGTGAAAAAGCCAAAAAACTGCTGCCGATTTGCAACTATCGACGTCAATCCATGCCTATCTTGATCGCGACCCATCGAATTTCTTGAAAGATTCCTATAATTGTCGGCGTCGAATGTAAAGCAAAGTTAACCAAAAGTGCCGAACAACAAGTCCAACAGACGATTTTTTCCCCTCAGACTGTCCAATCATGAGCGTCGCTCTCGAACCGCTACCGTTCCCCCCATACCGAGAACTCGGCAACGAAACTCTCCGCAAAAGAATCCAACTGGCAAAAAGCAAGTTGGGCAAAAGCTTGCTTATTCTCGGCCATCACTACCAACAAGACGAAGTGATCGAGCACGCAGACTTGATTGGCGATTCCTACCAGTTGAGCAAGTTGGCTGCGGATAGTGTTGACTGCCGTGCAATCGTCTTTTGCGGAGTCCATTTCATGGCGGAAACCGCAGACATCTTGGCAAATCGCCCTGAAAAGTTGCAATCGCGAGATGGCCAACGCGTGGCTGTTATTTTGCCCGACATGTCTGCGGGCTGTTCGATGGCAGATATGGCGGGCATTCGGCAAGTGGAAGCCGCTTGGAAACAACTCGATGACGTGATCGATACCTCCGACATCACTCCAGTCACCTATATTAATAGCGCGGCCAGCCTCAAAGCGTTTTGCGGTCGGCATGGTGGAATCGTTTGCACTAGCAGCAATGCCAAAGCTGTATTGGAATGGTCCTTTGCACAACGCAAACGCGTTTTCTTTTTCCCGGATCAACACCTGGGGCGAAATACATCCCTCAAGATGGGCATCACGAATTCCGAGATGCCCGTATGGAATCCACACGACGACGAACTTGGAGGCAATCCAGAACAAGCGATCAAGGAATCGCGAGTGATCCTCTGGAAAGGACACTGCTCCGTTCATCAGATGTTCCAAGCCGACCACGTAGCGTCGTTTCGCAAGAATCATCCTGGGATAAAAATCCTAGTCCATCCAGAATGCCCTCAAGAGGTGAACGACATAGCCGACATCTCGGGTTCTACCAGTAAGATAATCGAAACGGTCCGAAAAGCACCTGCAGGAACCAAGTGGGCCATAGGAACCGAATTGCACTTGGTCAACCGACTCAAGAAGGAACACCCGGAGCAAGAGATTCATTTTCTTTCGCCGCTCGTCTGCATGTGTGCGACCATGTATCGAATCGATCTTGCACACCTGTGTTGGTGCTTAGAGAACCTTGTTCAAGGGGCGATCGTGAATCGAATTATCGTTCGAGAAGATATCGCCAATTGGTCGTTGATTGCACTCGAAAGAATGCTCACTGTAAGGTAAAACCCAATCGAAATTGGCTTTGCGTCAATCCCGCATCATTTAAAACCCGCCGTCGCTAAGAAACATAATTATTTATGATGAAGTTACCGTTTGTATTGTTTTTCACGGCCATGACCGCTTTGTTTTGGGGCGTATATGGCATTTTGCTACACGAAGGTACTGAGAAGCTAGGACACAGCTCGCTTCGAGCTTTTGTAGGGGTCGGCATCGCTTACTTTCTCATCGCGGTCCTCGTACCGTTGGGGCTGTTGAGCAGGAAGCCGGAGAAGGGGTATTGGTCGATGAGTGGCACGATGCTATCGCTGTTTGCTGGCACCGTTGGAGCACTTGGAGCCCTCGGCGTCATATTGGCCGTCGCGTTCAAAGGGATGCCGATCTATGTGATGCCAATTGTTTTCGGTTCGGCACCGGTGGTGAATACGCTTGTTACATCTTGGTTGAACAAGTCCTTTTCGCAAATCAAGCCCCTATTCATTTTTGGATTGATTTTGGTAGCACTCGGAGCGGTGGGAGTTTTGTACAACAAACCCAAAGCTCCCGCCAGAGAAGTCATTGCAAAAACAGAATCGGTGGCATCCGACAACAATAAAGCCGATCCATTAGCAATTGGCGCATCTATTTGTTTGGCCGTCGTTTGTTGGGGTGCTTATGGACCATTCCTACATATGGGCCAAATGAAGATGGGTGGCTCTCGGTTGCGACCATTTTGCTGCGTCGGGATTGCTTACTTTATCATTGCAGTCGCAGTTCCTGGCATGATTTTGATGGCCACACCAGGTAACTTTTCGTTGACTTGGGGCGAGATTGCCGGGGGCATGATGTGGTCCATTCTTGCAGGAAGTGCAGGCGCAATAGGCGCATTGGGAATCATTCTGGCATTTAACTATGGTGGGAAACCGATTTTCGTTATGCCGCTCGTATTTGGCTTCGCACCGGTGATCAATACGCTGACATCGATGGTTTTAGGTGGTTCGCTCGACAAGATTTCAAATTTCTTTTACGGTTCACTTGTCCTCGGTATCGCAGGTGCTGTGACGGTTTTGGTGTTTGCTCCCAAAGCCAAGCCGCACGGCGCATCTGCGGCAGATCCGAAGCCGGAACCAATCGTGTCAACATCCGCTCCCGCAGGCATTTCGAGTGGGGACGTGACTACTTGATCATGTTTTGCATCATGTCATTCATGCCAGGGAAAAATTCTGCTCCACCGGTTAATTCTTTGACCTCGATAATATGCATCTCCTTGGCCAACTTGACGGCTTGATTCATCGCGTCTTTGGTAAGTTTTTCGAGAAGTGACTTTTGATCGATCGAAGCCAATTCGTCGGATACGCTGATTGATTGAACTACGCCTAGCCCGCTTAGTTCCACATTCACAACTAGGGATCCGGACATCGCACTACCGTAGACACGGGCCGATTCTAGCCTAGCGTTCATGCCTTGGAGCTGTGACCCGATTTGGGACATGTTTTTCATGGCGTTAGCTAGGTTGGTAAGATTCTTGAACATCATTTCCCATATCGTGTGAAGGGTGAGGGTATTTTCGATTTGCAATTATTCGTTAATAGCTGACTCGAATCGGACTTCCATCCGCAGCTTTTCTCGCAACGATATGTCTTCTGACTCGGATGCGTTTGGCTTCTTAAGATCAAGGTGCGGAGCAGGAATCGGAATTGGAGCAGCATCTACCCGCACAACTTGCGCCTCAAAAATATCCATGAACTGTTTTATAAGCGGATGGACCATTGCATTGCGAATGACTTGAGCATGTGCGATCGTTGGTTTGTGCGGCAGAACGATCGGCTGAAGTTCAATGGTTTGAACCACTTCCGCAACGATGACATTTTCTGTGTCAATGCTGATTACCAATTCAGGTGGATCAACAGGCTTACTTGTACAGGGTGCTGGTGTTACGACTTCTGGCTCGGAGCGTTCGGGCGTTGGCTTTAGTTCAACTTTTTTTTTGATTCGATTGGAAGCGAAACCGAGGGAGCTAACCTTGCGGCTATGCGTGGCGGCGGTGCAGACTGCGTCGAAAACGCCTTGACGAGGTCCGAGAGTGCTTGGAGATCCTGCAGGTTACAGATTTGGACCAGTGCCACTTCGAGCAAGATACGGCTTTGAACGCTGTAACGCATTTTGACGATGGTCTCGTCAAGCAACTGCAAAGCAGACAGTAGCGTCATCGTCCCCCAGGTTTTACCCCATTCCTTGAGTTGATCGACGCTGTTGGGATTGGCTGTTCGTACGAGATCTGCACTCCCACCTACTGCCAGGGTCATCATATCACGCAAGTACCCGAGCAATTGTTCAGCAAGTTGGCCGACATCGACGCCCTCATCTGCGGCAGTATTAAGCTCGCTTAGGGCTCCCGCCGCATCGCGTTCGATGAGGCGTGTAGCAAAAGAGGCGAGGCGTGTCTCGTCCGCTGTCCCTAGCATGGCATGAACCACTTCGACCGTGACTTGATCGCCGCTGAAGCTGAGTAACTGTTCAAGCAACGATTGGCTGTCTCGCATCGAACCGGCTGCTCGGCGAGCGATCAATCGGAGGGCCGCGTCGTCCGCTTTGGTTCCTTCGTTGTCGCAAATGAACCTAAGTCTCTCGAATATTTGCTCCGTCTTTACCGGCGGAAAATCAAAGCGTTGGCATCTTGAAAGGACGGTGATCGGAATCTTTTCGGGATCGGTTGTGCAAAAGATAAACTTCACATGTCCGGGCGGTTCCTCGAGCGTCTTTAGCAACGCGTTGAAGGCCTGGGTGGTCAGCATGTGCACTTCATCGATAATATAGATCTTGTATCGGGATCGGCTTGGCCGAACGGCAGCGTTGGATCGAAGCTGACGTATTTCGTCGATGCCACGATTGCTGGCACCATCGATTTCCAAGACGTCCAAATCCTCCCCCGCATCGATCGCTTGCGAGACGTCCGAATCGGGATCGAATTTCCCATTCGTCTCAGTAGCAGCGTTGAGTGCTTTGGCAAAAATGCGGGCTGTGCTCGTCTTTCCGACTCCGCGCGCACCTGTGAACAAGTAAGCGTGGCCGACACGATTGCTTTCGATTGCGCTCAGTAATGCTTGCGAAACGGTGGACTGCCCAACCAATTCCGTGAACGTTTTTGGACGGTATCGACGTGCAACAACCGTGTATTTTCCGTTTCCGTTAGCAATACCAGCAGCCAGATCGGTGTTACTTGGTTTGTCTAGAATCTTTTCCAGCTCAGCAGAATTGGAGACTTTCGTCGCACTTCCATTCTTTGCCATAAGAAAATCCGCAAACCACTTGTAAAAACAATCAACCATTTTGGACGGGTTGCAAGTATACCACGACCATCGACGAATTCATCCTGTCGTTGACGGAAACGTTTGGACAAGTTTCAATGGTTGAATGAGCAAACTAAAAATACTAATCCAATTGGATACCGACGCAAAAGCTAGTGTTTTCGATGCGGTTGTTGCTATCGACAGTGGTGTAGAGCGGCTCTTTCAATATTCTGGAATTCGGCCAGAGGACGTGCGCGGTCTCGTGCATGGTGCCATGTACACGCGAGGCCCAGGCGAGCTAAAAAACACGGCTATCTTTGTCGGCGGCAGCAATGTCAGCGAGGGTGAAGCTATTGCTGCAATAGCGAGAGAAACTCTTTTCGATCCGTTCCGTGTCTCGATCATGCTTGATAGCAATGGAGCAAACAGTACTGCTGCGGCAGCGGTTCTGTGCGCCGCGAAACATTTGCCGCTTGAAAACTCGACCGCGCTCGTAATGGCTGCGACCGGAGCTGTTGGGCAGCGAGTTTGTCGACTGCTCGCCAACGCAAATTCGTATGTCACTGTCGCATCTCGTTCGATGGAACGTTCGAAAGAATGCGTTGATCGATTGGTAGCAAGCGGCGTGCGGTCCGATAGATTGAAAGCAGCCTGTTCGAGCGACTTGGCTGCTTTATCAAGCGTTTTAGTAGAAAGCCAACTCGTCTTCGGTTGTGGGGCAGCCGGAGCGAGGTTGCTCAGCACAAGTCGACTTATAGAAGCAACCGAACTACGAGTCGCGATCGATCTCAACGCTGTCCCTCCGACTGGAATCGAGGGAATTGAATTAACGGACAAGGGGGTTCAACGCGGAAACCGATTTGACTATGGAGCACTTGGCGTGGGTGGGCTTAAAATGAAGATCCACAAAGCGTGCATTGCGGCAATGTTTGAATCGAATCAGCTTTTTTTAGATTGCCACGAGATGCTGGCGATTGGCAAGGAAATTCTCACTGGCCAATAGTGAACGAAGCTGTCCCATTGCCAAAGCGGTCTTTCATTTTCATTCTGCAAACAAAACAGACCCGATGCGAACCATGGTCGATCCCTCCTCAATGGCTGCTTCAAAGTCTTCACTCATTCCCATTGAGAGCTCGCTCAATTGCAATCCATACCGTTTTGCCCAAAGATCGCGCAAATTTCTAAGGGATGCAAAGTCACGGCGGGCTTGGTCCACACTCCCATGCACGCTTCCCATTCCCATCAAACCGACGATGGACAACTGAGGGATTTCGTGCAAGTTCGAGGTCCATGCCTCAAGCAACTTCTCAGCCTGAGGAACCAGCATTCCCGTTTTTTCTGGGTCCCCCGAAACATTGATTTCCAGCAAAAGCTGGAGCGGTACTTGACGCTGAACCGTTTCCTGTTGGATTTGATCCAAAATTCGGATTGAGTCCAAAGAATGCATAGTTGCAACCCAAGGCAACGTGCGTTTGACCTTGTTCCTCTGAAGATGACCGATCAAGTGCCAATTAACCTGCAAATCTGAGAGAGAAGCTGCCTTTTCCCACAGGATCTGCGGTCTACTTTCCGCCAAATTGGAACAGCCAAACTCCACCAACCATCTTGCAACATTGGCGTCTACGTATTTCGTCACGCCGATCAACTGAATATCGGTTGAAAGCCGCGAGGATCGCGAAGCCGCAGTCTGGATTCGCTTAACAACATCCAAATAATTAGCGAGAACCCGATCCTTGGTCGTTTGGAACCTGCTGAGCTGGTTCATCGAGGTTGACTTTCCGGTTTGTTACCCATGAACAATTCGAATGCAAATATTTCCAAAATCTTTTGCAATAACATTGCATGTGCGCCTGGATTCGATAAGATATCTTGGCAGACGAGTATAGGTTATCAAAAGTCTCGTGTGCAAATGTCAGGTTCTCATTTTGAGAGTCGAATTTAAGTATCAGGACAACCATACCATGGAGCGAAATTTGAATCAGTGGAAAGATAGCATTGGGATTTTCGCATCCGCAACCTGCGCCGTTCACTGTGCTGCCACTCCAATATTGCTGGCCTTTTTGCCTGCACTGACATTCACCGAATGGATGGCGAGTCCTAGATTCCACCAGATCGCTGCAGTTGTCTGCGTCGGTATGGTATCGTTGGCGATTTGGCCTGCTTTTAGACGTTTTCGAGACTATCGCGTTTTGTCGCTTTCAACTGCCGGTTTAGGATTGTTGATTGCCGCCGCATTTTTTCTCCCCGTTGAGTGTTGTTCGCATACGATAGCAAGCGCGTCTAATTTGGATCCGCACATCGGACACAATCATCCGACGAATGAGTCACACGATCATGCTTCCCACGATCATGCAATAGTCACGTTGACGGCGAGTACAGCCAGTCGGGACCTAGTCGCAGTTATACAACCTTGGATGACGCCGCTCGGCGGAATTTTGCTCGTCTGTGCACATGCTCTCAACCTACGTGGTCGAATTTGCTCAAAAAACCGATGCGAGTGCAATGCAATCGCAGCTTCTGCGTATCGAAAAAAAGAAGCGAATCTATTGCTTGCCACTGCAGACTCGAAAGCCGCGTAGTCCTGTAGTGGGCGCGCGGCTCCGCCCGCGAGGATTTGCGATCGTCAGCGGACGGAGCCGCTGCCCCACATTTTTCCTGGCCTCTTCCGCAGGCCGCTTCAGCAAAACATGGAAAAGTGATGAACTTAGCTACCTTGTTTTGTTGCATCTGTTGTTAGAATGGAATAGACCAGCGTCTTGCTTTTTGCCCCAGTGAGACCTCCCGCCTGTCCTTCCGCTAATTTCTTTTGATTCCGAACGGTTTTTACCTTGCAGTCTGCATTCCGCTATCGATTGTTTGCAATTTCGCTTGTCGCAGCCATGACCATGGGGACTCCATCCATTCTTCGAGCGACTGGGTCCATCCAGTTTAATCGCGACATTAGACCGATTTTGTCTGAAAATTGCTTTGCATGCCACGGACCAGACGCGAGCAAACGAGCAGCCGAAATGCGGTTGGATCAGCGGGATGACGCCATCGCAAAAGCCGCTTTCATCCCTGGCAAGCCAGACGAAAGCGAGATCATCCGTCGCATTTTCTCGACGGACCCCGATACAATCATGCCGACCCCGGATTCTCACAAATCGCTAACTGCCCCTCAAAAAGAACTTCTAAAGGCTTGGATTGCAGAGGGGGCTGAGTACCAAGGACATTGGGCGTTTATTCCGCCTATCAAACCGGAGCTGCCGCAGGTTAGGAACAACGCTTGGATTCGAAGTCCAATCGATCGGTTCGTGTTATCTGAACTGGAACGGAAGGGTTTTGAGCCATCGCCCGAGTCGGAATTGCGGGCTCTGATACGCAGAGTCTGCTTCGACCTAACCGGCTTGCCTCCGTCACCTGACGAAATCGAACGCGTCCTATCTGATTCATCACCCGAACGATACGAAAACTACGTCGATGAATTGCTGAAGCGTCCAGAGTGGGGTGAGCACCGCGGTCGCAACTGGCTCGACTACGCTCGCTTTGCGGACACACACGGTATTCATTTCGATAATTTCCGTGAGATGTGGTCCTACCGCGAATGGGTAATCAATGCGTTCAATCGCAATCTACCGTTCGATCAATTTACCATTGAACAACTCGCTGGCGATTTGTTACCCGGCGCGGATCTCGACCAACGCATTGCAACAGGATTTAATCGTTGCAATATCACGACAAACGAAGGTGGAGCGATCGACGAGGAATACAAAGTTCTTTACACACGCGATCGAGTGGAGACGACGGGCCAAGTGTGGTTAGGTTTGACAGTAGGTTGCGCTGTTTGTCACGATCATAAATTCGA
Source organism: Pirellula sp. (assembly GCA_043757575.1). GTDB lineage: Bacteria > Planctomycetota > Planctomycetia > Pirellulales > Pirellulaceae > JBKCUI01. The sequence goes on along the minus strand of JAYVPE010000647.1, from coordinate 2,882 downwards.
TCCAATAAGCCAACAAGAGTTTTATCAGTTGGCCGCGTTTTTCAACAACACCACTCAAAGAGCAATGGACGGAAATATCAAGGACACTCCGCCCATCATCCCAGTCCCTCGAAATGAGGATCGAACGAGGTTTTTAGAACTCGATCCGTTAACTGAGCAGGCCAATAACGCAATGTCTGCGCGTCGGAGCGCCGCTCGTCAGCCATTCGATGAACTCATTGCTAAACAAGAGGAGCGTGAAAGGCTGAGCTGGCTGTCACTGCCTGCGAAGGAGTCGCTCGAAACGCATATCCCATTGTCTAGTAACGACACGAAATGGATCGGCGTTATCCATCAAAACCAATGGTTCCAAATTCCATTGCAACAAGATGCGACCCTGATCGCTGGCAGAATATCGGACTTGGCATGGCAAGTCAAAGATAGTTTTCCGTCGTTGCCGGCTGGTGATTTCGAACGCGATCAAGTGTTGACACTTTCGTTATGGGTTAAACCTGCGTCTGACAGCCAAGGCGGTTCGCTCCTCGCTCGAATGGATGAAGCCAACAAGCATCGCGGCTGGGATGTTTGGACTGAGAACGGCGCAGTAGGAATGCACATGATCCACAATTGGCCTGAAAACGCATTGAAAACAATTTCGAATACGAAGCTCTCCGCAGCGAAATGGCAACATGTCGCCATTTCGTATGACGGTTCCTCGAAGGCAGAAGGTGTCAAAATATTCATTGACGGCAAGGAATCTGCGAAGAACTATCCTGCCAACAAGCTGTCTGAGTCAGTAAAGACAACCGTGCCCCTGACCATTGGTCGTCGTTCGGTGGCTTCGCCTTCGACAGGTGCCCAAATTCAGGATATCCGAATGTATCGGAAAGTTTTGGATGAAAAAGAGATCATGCAGCTCGTTGAAATACCGCGCAGACAATACCTCGTCTCCAAGCAAAATCGTTCCAAAGATGAGACCGAAGAGCTCTATTCGTGGTATCTCAATGGTCAGGACCCAGAGTTCCATCAACTCAGCACGAAAGTTCAAACTTTGGTTGCTGAGAAAAATGAAATCCAAAAACGCGGCACCATAGCTCATGTAATGAACGAAGCGAAAGAGCCTCCTAAAGCATTTGTGTTGATGAGAGGTGACTATGACAAACGAGGCCAGGAAGTTGAGCCCGCAACTCCGAAAGTGTTACCACCCATGCAAGAAGGCATGCAGGGCAATCGCCTGGGACTTGCGAAATGGTTGTTGCAGCCGTCCCACCCGCTAACTGCTCGCGTTACCGTCAACCGGTTCTGGCAGGAAATCTTTGGAACAGGATTGGTGGGCTCGTCAGGGGACTTCGGCGTAACAGGCCAAATGCCGACACATCCGGAGTTGCTCGATTATCTGGCAACCAGTTTCCGAGATGACGGTTGGAACATAAAGAATTTGTTCCGATCGATTGTTACTAGTGCGACTTATCGTCAATCGGCAAGTGCAACCAATGAAAAGTTGGCGTTCGATCCAACCAACAAATGGCTTGCTCGCGGCCCACGGTTTCGCATGGACGCCGAAATGATCCGGGATACAGCCCTCATCACTAGTGGCTTGCTCGTCAATAAGATCGGAGGTCCAAGCGTGCGACCTTACCAACCCCCTGGAGTATGGGAAGCGGTTGCCATGCCTGGAAGCAATACGAGAGACTACGTCGCGGAAAAAGGCGAGGGTTTATACCGTCGCAGTTTGTATACGTTTCTTAAACGGTCGGCTCCTCCGCCCAACATGGAGGTGTTCAATGCAACGGCGCGCGAAGTCTGCACTATCAAACGAGAACGCACCAATACTCCACTCCAAGCTCTGGTAACTTTAAACGATGTCCAGTTTGTGGAAGCAGCTCGTATGCTGGCGGCTAAGACACTATTGGACACAAGTCTCGGAACGGATGCGGGGGCTCGTGTTCAATCGATTGCCAACAAGATTCTATCGAGGCCATTCCGTGCCGAAGAACTTGGAGTAGTACTGGCTAGCTTGACCGATTTAACAGCAATCTACCAACAGCAACCCGATGAAGCCAAGCACTTGATCTCGATTGGCGAGAGCAAGCTCGATGCGAGCCTCAATGCGACTGAGCTCGCAGCGTGGACAATGCTGGCAAATGAATTAATGAATCTGGACGAAGTCCTCACCAAATAAAGCAAACCATGCATTCTCAAAATGTTCATCCGCTATTAGAGCAATACGTTCAAAGCGAAACGCGACGCCAGTTCTTCCGTCAAGGTGGAAACTCGCTCGGTTTAGCCGCGTTGGCCTCCTTAGGGATTCCAATGGTTGCTACAGCGAGCGACTCCGCTGCGTCAGGCGGTCTGGCAACAGGCGGTCTGGGCGCACTGCCCCACTTTCCTGCAAAAGCCAAGCAAGTTATCTATCTGCATATGGTGGGAGGCCCCTCGCAAATGGATCTTTTCGATTACAAACCGCAGATGAATGACTGGTATGACAAAGACCTGCCGGAGTCAATTCGCAATGGTCAACGTTTGACAACCATGACGAGCGGGCAGGCACGTTTTCCAATTGCGCCCTCGAAGTACAAGTTTGCACAACATGGTCAAAGCGGAATGTGGATTTCCGAGTTGTTGCCAGAGACAGCCAAGGTCGTCGATGAATTGTGCTTTATTCGGTCCATGCACACGGAAGCGATCAATCATGAACCGGCCATCACGTTGATGCAAACAGGAAACATGGTTACCGGGAGACCCTGTATCGGTTCGTGGATGTCGTACGGTCTTGGCTCCATGAATAATAACCTGCCAACCTTTGTTGTGTTTGTGGCACAGCCGACGAACACCGAGCAAATCCAAGCGATCTCGGCGAGGCTTTGGTCATCCGGCTGTTTGCCAGGTGAGCATTCGGGATG
>JAYVPE010000646.1:0-12737 GCA_043757575.1 Pirellula sp. | reverse complement strand
CTTCGTCACATCTAACGGTACAAACCGCATTGCGATCGCGAAGTCGAATTACATTATGTCAGCATGTAGCAGCATTAGCACGGACCCCTCCGGTTTGGCCACAGTACGGCCCCGCCACCGGCGTGGCGTGGTTAAACTCGAAATGTAATTTAAGTGAAATTACCGATGGGACGAGCAACACGATACTCATTGGTGAAAGAGCGTTTAGATATCACGATTTAACCGTCGGTGCAGGTAATGCACTTGGTTTCAGCTCAACCGTCAACACCCCAGGAACCAGTGCAGGCATCAAGGCAGCAGCGATGTGTGTTCTTGGTCTTGCCTATAACGGTATTAACTGGAGCGCCAACAATCGCATCCATCAACCTCGCGGCTACAGTAGTAACCATGCGGGCGGTGCGATGTTTGTACTGAACGATGGCTCGGTTCACTTCATTAGCGAAAGCATCGATTACAACCAGCAAACAGTCCCAGGAATATTGACCAACGGTGCTTGGATTGATAGTACCTTTGAACGACTCATCGGAAAATCCGATGGTGGTGTTGTGGGGGCTTTCTAGAGCATACCGAGAAATGGCTTGTGATCTGATTTGCTTTTTTTAGTCGATGTCTTTTGGAGCTTTTTTATGTTGAATGTTAGATTGCTGATGGGGCTCATTCTTCTTGGCTTCGTTAGCGGTTGTTCGCAAAATGACCGTCCCCCTTTAGGCCGCGTTTCTGGAAAAGTGACGATGGATGGGGCACCAATCGAAGGCCTTATCGTCAATTTTCGGCCTGACGAAGGACGTACTGCGACGAGCGAAACAAATGCACAGGGGAAATACGATCTGATCTATACCTACCAAGTCAAGGGCGCCAAGGTTGGCCCGAGCACAGTCAGTTTTGTTTGGCCCACCGGAGCAGAAGGAAAGAAGGGAATTCCTGCTAAATTTTCCGAAAAATCCGAGATCAAGTTTGACGTCAAGTCAGGTAGCAATACCTTTGATTACGACATCAAGTCAAAGTAGTGCAACTATTTCGCCGCAGGCTTCTTGGGTTTTCTTGGAGTCTGCATGGCTATTAACTGCTTCTCGTCGATTTCATTAGCCGCTCCAGCAGTCGGAATTTCAACTCCTGCGGTCCATAACACACCGTTGACCACCAGTTGTCGCATTCCAGGTAGCGACCATGCCGAATGAGCGTCCAAACCTGTGAACGCAAAAGAGCGACCGCCATTAGAACGCTCGTAAGACCACGCGACTATGTCTTTGTCCAACCCTGCACGGCTACCGGCATACTCCTTACCTGACCATACTAACGGCGTAATCCCCTTCATTCCATTCACGAATTGAATTCCGTTGAGCCAACCGTCGTTGATTTTCCATGGTGTTACCCCTCTTGCAACTGGATGCCCTGGGAAATCGACGTGATTGCTGTCCCAATGGCCACGTCCTGATCCACTAGAGTAGATGCCGCCTATCCAGCTTTTGGCTTGATCCGCAAAAGATTCCGGAAAGTCGACCGCTTGATGGATCATCACGATGCCAACACCGGTATCCACCATGGATTGAAGCTTGGCTGTGCGTTGAGGGGGATCGAGAAACGCTTGCTTGCCACCGCCATCGGTGTAGAAAACGACTGCTTTCGCATCGGAAAAGACCGTCTCGTCGTCCGGCCATCCGTTTTTCACTTGCTCCGTTTCCACGCCGTTGGTCTGTCGAAGCAAAGTTTCCAGGACTGCGCATCCGGCTAGATAGTCGTGATGCCCGACTGTGTCGACCAATGCTGTCTCGCCTGCAACCAATACGATTTTTTGTCTGCCTCTTGAAAACTCCGTTTGGCCATAGTTCGTACTGATCAACATTAACGTCCAGGCAAGGAACGTCGACAATCGCGTCATCCATTTGGAATGGCGTGGATCAAGTCCAATCATAGTTTTTCTGCCTTCTAAAACCGCGGAGGTGGAGAGTTTCCATGCAGAAACGCAGGTCGGCTCAATTTTGTAAGGTTTTTATTCGCATTCATGCATGAGACCACTACTTCTTTTTGGCGAATTCGTGCAGCAAACGGCCTGGACTTCCCATGATATTGTAGCCTGCATCGACGTGCAAGATTTCTCCGGTGATACCGCTGCTGTAGGGACTCATCAAATACGCGCCGGAGCGACCTACTTCTTCGTGTGTGACACAGCGGCCAAGCGGTGCCACGTATCCGTAGTACTCTTGCATTTCGCCAACGCCAGCCGCAACGCCAGCCAAAGTTTTGAGCGGACCTGCGCTAACAGCGTTAACCCGAATGTTCTTGGGGCCCATATCATACGCTAGGTAACGAACGGTTGCGTCCAGCGCAGCTTTGCAAATGCCCATGACGTTGTAACCTGGCACGCATTTCTCACCGCCGAAGTAGGTCATCGCCAGAACAGAGGCTTCCGGGTTGAGGATGGGTCGAGCGGCGTTGGTCACTGAAATGAGGCTATAGACGCTGACGTCCATCGCTAACTTGAAACCCGCACGGCTTGTTTCAACAGTATCTCGAGACAAATCATCACGGTCCGCAAAGGCAATCGAGTGCAAAAGGAAGTCGATATTCCCCATCTTTTCGCCAGCCATTTTCATGAACGCATCGACTTGTCCGTCATCTTGGACATCCAGCGGCTCGAGGAACGCAGTTTGGTCTGGGAATGCGACCGTGCACTTCGAAACCCGCATTCGATTTTTCTTCTTTTCGTCCTCGGGCTTATCCGGCAAATGGGAGAATCCGCAGACCCCGCCGTGTTCCATGATCTCGCGAGCGATTGCCCAAGCGATTGAGCGATCATTTGCAACCCCTAGAATCAATCCCTTCTTGCCTTCGAATAACTTCATTGAGCCGAACCTTAGCCATTGAGGAGATGAATGAGACCTTTGCCAACCGCTTAGCCTACCCGCTCAAGGTGACCATCGACAAGCCCAGCTCGGAAAGACAAGAGAAAGTGTCGCCCCTGCTCGTGGCCATTTCGTTTTCCGGTTATTATTAATCTAGTTATCAAACACCTTAGTTCTGAAAGCTCCACTCCCCTCGTAAAGTCAAGCAAAATATGCCAGAGGATTCGTCTGAAAAACAGCGTCCGCAGTACCGTCGCGTGATCTTGAAGCTGAGCGGCGAAAGCTTAGCCCATTCGGGCGAACGAGGGATCAGCATGGACGAAGTGACCGCGATCGCAAAGCAGATCAAGCAAGCCCATGAACTGGGTTGCCAGATTGCCGTCGTTGTTGGCGGCGGCAACATTCTGAGAGGGGCTCAGTTCAAAGGTTCAAGCGGGGAAATGATCCAGGAAGCGACGGCTCATTATATGGGAATGCTGGCTACCGTGATCAATGCTCTGGCTATGCAGGATGCTCTTGAGAACATCGGTTGCACAACACGGGTCATGTCAGCTATCAAAATGGATGGCGTTGCGGAGCCTTTTATCCGCCGACGCGCAATCCGTCACCTTGAAAAAGGGCGAATCGTCATTTTAGCTGCTGGAACCGGCGCACCGTTCGTAACCACCGATACGGCAGCCGCTAACCGTGGACTAGAACTCGATGCAGATATTGTTCTCAAGGCAACACGGGTTGACGGTGTTTATAGCGAAGATCCGGAAAAAAACCCACATGCCACCCTTTATCGCGAATTGGATTACGACACCGTCATTGAACGCAATCTCAAAGTGATGGACTCCACCGCCATCGCTCAATGCAGGACGCACCAGTTGCCCATCTTAATTTTTAATTTCAAGAAGGAAGGCAATATCGTCAAAGCCGTCAGCGGTCAAAAAGTTGGGACTCGTATCAGTCCACGAACTGCATCTGGCGAACGTATACTTGTAAACGCAACCTAACTAAACCAACTCCATCCTCATCCACTCTACCAACCACTTTTCCCATTTAGGAGTAATGCAATATGAGCGTCGAAAACATCTTGATGGATACCGAAGACCGCATGGACAAAGCTCTTGGCGTGCTCAAAAACAACTTGGCTGGAATCCGAACCGGGCGAGCGACGCCTGGGCTACTCGACTCCGTAAAAGTGACCATCTACGGTTCGCAAACTCCGTTGAAGCAATTGGCAAGCGTCGGCGCTCCCGAGCCTCAGCAATTGGTCATCCGGCCATTCGATTCGAGCACGATCAAAGAAATCGAAAAAGCGATTGTCGCAAGCGAGCTAGGACTAAATCCTCAAAGCGATGGCCGCATTATTCGTATCAACATCCCACCCTTGAGCACCGACGTTCGTAAAAAACTGGTCGCACGCATCAAGGACTTGTCGGAGGAAAGTCGCGTCTCGATTCGCAACGTTCGCCGAGATTCGAACAAAGCTATCGATACGGCTGAAAAAGAAAAAATCATCAGCGAAGATGACCGAGACAGGGCCAAGGAATCGATTCAGGAACTTACCAAGAAGTTTGAAAACTCCGTTACGGACTTAGCCCGAAATCGGGAAACCGACGTCATGGACGAGTGACGCTGTGTCACAGTGGTCGAAAAAACCTACAGGATTGAATCATGTGGTTTGATGAATTCACAACACCGATCGGTTTGCTGAGAATTGCAGTGGATGCGACCGGACTGCGTTGCGTCATGTTCGAAAACAACAAATACGATGCACCGAATCGTAGCGAATGGCGGCAGGATAAAATCGTTACACGCGAGCCACGGGAACAACTGCTTCAATACTTTTCTGGCGAACGCCAAGAATTTGATTTGAAGATGAGCTTAGCCGGGACTGAGTTTCAGCAGCGAACATGGCAGACGCTAGCGAGTATTCCTTATGGCCAGACTTGGAGCTACGCCGACCTCGCAAATCGAGTTGGTTCCCCCAAGGCCGTTCGAGCAGTGGGGGCGGCCAACGGACGCAATCCGCTCCCCATTGTTCTGCCATGCCATCGCGTGATTGGCAGCAACGGAACTTTGACTGGTTTCGGCGGCGGTTTGCCCGTCAAGAAATGGCTGCTAGAACATGAAAGTGGCTTGCGGTGTTCATAGAAAGCCCGCTTGACCAGTTGGAAACAATTGACGCATTCGCTCGATTAGATTGCTACATGCCAATCTATCGCGACTTGGAAGGGCGACCGATGCTGTGTACTTCGAAGCCGATTTTGACGAGCTTGTCTCGATCGAGGATGTTTCGGCCGTCGAAAATAAATGCTGGCTGTCGCATGCCTTGAAAAATGCGGCTTGAATCAACCGTTTTGAACTCGTCCCATTCCGTTAGAACGGCGATCGCATGTGCATCGCTTGTGGATGAGTATACGTCACCGACAACGTTGACGTTTGTTTCAATGAGCTTCTGGTGTTTAACGGAAAGGCCGCCAACACTATCTGCAAACAGAAGTTCCAACTCGGAACGGATTTTCGATTCCGGAACGCGGGGATCATAGATAACTAATCGGGCTCGTTCCTCTAGCAAATCGCGACACACATGGATGGCGGCTGATTCGCGAGTGTCATTGGTGTCCTTTTTGAACGCAAAACCCCAAATCGCAATCTTTTTGTCCGATACCGTGTTGAACATGGTCCGAACGATTCGTTCTGAGAAGCGTCGCTTTTGGTAGTCGTTCATAACGACGACTTGTTCCCAGTATTGGGCTACTTCGCGAAGGCCAAAGTGTTCACAAAGGTAGACTAGATTGAGAATGTCTTTCTGGAAGCATGAGCCGCCGAAGCCCACAGAGGACTTCAGAAATTTCGGTCCGATTCGCGAGTCTGTACCGATGGCCTTTGCGACTTCATCTACATCCGCGCCGGTCGCTTCACAGAGTGCCGAGATCGCGTTAATGGAGGATACTCGTTGAGCTAGGAATGCGTTAGCCGCTAACTTGGAGAGCTCGCTGCTCCAAAGATTAGTGGTTAGGATTCGGTCACGAGGTATCCAACGTGCGTATACCTGTGCTAGTCGCTCGACAGCTTCCAGCGACTCACCGCCGATTAGGACTCGATCGGGTTGTAGCAAGTCTTGAACAGCGGTGCCTTCAGCCAAAAACTCGGGGTTGCTCAAGACGTCGAAAGTGGCTCCATTAGCGGAGCTGCTAAGAATGCGTTTGACCGCTTCGGCTGTCCGGACAGGGAGCGTTGATTTCTCGACGACGAGTTTGTGACCTTTGGAGCATTTGGCGATTTGGCGAGCACATTTTTCGATAAATTCAAGATTGGCAGCGCGTCCTGCTCCGATACCAAAGGATTTGGTTGGAGTGTTAACGGCGATGAAAATGATATTGGCTTCGCTGATTGCGGAGTCCACTTGCGTTGAGAACGTCAGGTTTCTACCGCGTGCTTCCCGAACAACTTCATCCAGCCCCGGTTCATAAATGGGTAGTTCATCTGAATTCCACTGGTCGATGCGAGCTTGATTTAAATCGACGACGTGGACCTCAATGTCTGGGCATTGCTTGGCAATCATGGCCATCGTTGGTCCGCCAACATAGCCAGCGCCGATACAGCAAATTTTGACAGGAGATGTATTCATAGTTGAAGTTGCAATCGTTTTTACTAGCGGGAAGGGGTTGGCCACAGAGAGAGGATCGGCATGCCGAGTTGATTCAGTTTCGGAGTGATCGATTGGTCTAAAGTGAGCTTTTCCTTGGCGGTCAAAAGCCAATCGGTGCGACCGATCAGCACAATAACGATTGCAAGGAATACTGCAGCAGGAATACAACCAAGGAGGATGCAAATTGGCAGCAATACAAACCAAAGGCAACTAAGTCCTAGCCGGACTCCACATCGAAGCATCTCGAGAAGTGTCATGAGCAAAATCGCTCCGCCCGATAGCGATGTAGCTGTCATTGCTCCTTGGAGTCCATATATGGGTACCCACCATGCATTGAGCACGATGTTCATTGCTAAGCCTATGGCAAATATTAAACCGACTGTTCTTCCTCGTTCGGCACACCAGAAATAGTTTTGCATTAAGAACGCCATGGCTGTTAAGCAACAATGCAACATGGCCTGTGGCATGATACTAAGACCATCGGAATATTTACCCTGTAGCACATGTTCAAAGAGCAGTGGTGCGATTGCCAGGGATGCAATGGAGAGAACTAAGTAGAAAACGGTAACGCATTTGAGAGTTAACCTGTGCGAGTCTGCTACGTTACTTTGATTTCCAGCCTCCCATTCTGCAGCAAGATACGGCAGCAGCATGCCATTTAACATAAGTGTCAAACTAGAAAGTAACATCGGCATGATTCGACCGCTATGAAACTGTCCAACCAACGTACGCCCTTGCTCAGCGGTTTCAGCAGCGAGATAGAGCAGCATGTAGCGATCCACGACATCGAAAAGATTTACAAGCAGGTTCATACACCAAATGCTGATCGCGAAAGGCAGGACACGTTTCCACATGGTCCGGTGAGAGATGGCTGGTTGCGAAGCGGATTCAATTTCGTGCCAGTTTCGTAAGGTCGGGATCGCAGGAATCAATCCGGCAGCGGCTGCGATTGCAAAAGCTCCAACCAGGACACGCCAGTCGTTGATCAACAGGACGCCGCAAAGGCTCGTAACTGTGAAAACGATCGAATTGCATGTGTGCATTGTGGATACAATTCGTGGCTTGCAAAGTCCTCCCAGAAACTCGGTTGTTGCGTTGAAAAGGATCACTAGGCATAGCGTCATCGCAATGAGAACCATAGTTGCATGCGACAACTCAACTCCGAAAATAAAGCTGCTGGTACTTGCTGGTGCTAAGACCAAAGCAGATGCACAGCACATGGATCCAAAAATAGCCCCAAAGGAAACGCGTTTGAGAAATACGTTGAGCTGACCTGAAGTGCGATAGGAAGCGACAAATCTGCCGAATGTACCCGGCAATCCAAGTACTGCGAGAGGGGCGGCAAGCACAAAGAAACTAGAGGAAAGTGCCCAAAGCCCAAGTTGTTCCTCTGCCAAAAAACGACATAGAATGAGGTTCCGTACAAATCCAATGCCACGTTGCAGCAAGTTCGCCACCAGCATAAACGAAAGCCCAGAGACCAACGAATCGGCTATTAATGTGATGTTCGGTTTGGACTGATTGGGTTCAGAACTCGATAGGGCGATGGACATTCGCTCGGTTTTATTGGCTCAAAGAAAGGATACGAGATGTGCGTAATGCTGGCCCGTAAACCTTCGTCGGGCAAGCAATCCCCTCTATCTCGAACGAATTCCTCTCTATAGGCGTCAAATTGTATCGAATATGCGGTCTGCTCTACTTTTGCAGGCGGTTCGTTACTTCACCAAATGTTTTTGGAAGTCGGGTCGCGAAGCCGTCTTGAGGGCTTCCCACGGCTTGGGGTAATAATAGTAGGGCACATACGGACCACTATGATTTGCATAGTTTCCATTGCAGTAATTGGTTTGCCATGCCATTGCTTCTTGACTGGAAGGTTCAATTTTATAGGCCAAGTACCCCGGGACATACCTTGGTCGATTGTAGACTTTCCGGTATTCCGGAATGGAATTCCAGATATGGTGCGAGAATATGTCTTGCCGTGGAAGTGCCGGGTCAAGATAGGTTCCTGAGAGCCAATCCCCTGCGAAACTTTGGCTGTTAAAGCTACAAAATACCATGATGGTCAACGAGGCCAAACCGGCAACTTTAGAGACAACCATTTTCTACTCCACTCAAATCAAACGGGGATAATGACCGCCACCTTATCTTCGAAATAGGACCACGGTCGATTCCACTCTTGCACTACACTTCTAGCAAATGAAAAATGCATGCGTTTGTGCGAAGCCAATGGGAAAGACTTTGAGGGAAAATACTTGTGTAGCGATTGTAATGATCGTAATCTCGACATTGCCAACGGGGCAAAGATAGGCGAAATGGGTCCTATGAGGAAGATTTGCGGATCATTACAATCAGTGCATAATAACGATATTGGTGCGTTGCAAATTCCAGCTTAGCTTGATCAAGGAAAGATTAACAAAATGAATTACAAGGTCAAATCATCGGAAATAAAAGGGGCGATGTCGAAAAAATTTGCCCCCTTGTCGCCAGTCGTCATTGCTGGAATGTTTTTAATTTACCTTGGATTTTCGCTCACAGCGACGGGTTTCGCACAGTTCCCTTCCTCACGTGTTTTACCTGCGAACAGTTACGGGACAAACGAGCCACCATCGCAATCCACTACGCCTCCTGCGGTCGAGTCCCCAATTGTCTATGCAAGCTATTCTTCGGTTTCGCATTCGGATAGCCGCGATTGGGTGTCCGACGTTGCCAAGGCCCAATTGAATCTAGATTCCAAACGGTTGCCGGACGTTGCAATGGCCAGGAAACGACTCGATCAAACCATGATCAAATTAGAAAACTTCCTGGCGACTTCACCACAGCATCAAGCGAACTGGCTAAAGTTCTTAACTTGGAATGACTTGAGAACTGAACTCAACAAAGAGTTGCCCGACCAAGATCGACTTGGTCAGATAGAGAAGACGTTTCGACAAAATTATCTGGGACTGGAGATGCGGCAATTTACCAACGTTCGCGATGCGCTGGCTACCTACGTGAATGCGTTGAAGTTTAGTACCGACCGGTCAAGGACCCTGGAGATATTTTCCAATCGATTAACGAAACTATCTGAGCAATTGCAGTTGCCAAACGTAGCTCAAAACTTCGAAATTACGCGAGAAATTGGCCAAACGATTTCCTATCTTATGCAAGGCAATCAGGCAAACGATTTAGTCAATGCTGTTCGCGGGAAATATGCGCGATCCAACGCGCGAGTCTTAGTATCTTCGGAATTCGTACACAAGCGATTTTCAAGACCTATCAACGAAGCAAATCCAGTCAACGAACTGATTTTGGGGACACAGCTTTACGGACAGAGTTGGCTTCAAGGATCGGTAACACCTCAGTTGATCGATAGCAAAACACACGCTGCTTTAAGACTCAATTTGAACGGTTCCTTTTCTAGTCAGAGCATTGGCTACAACCGATCTGTCAAGCTGCATACACAAGGATTCGGAAACGTCGCTGCATGCGAAACCATCGCAATGACGGACGGCGGGCTAGTACCTCTCAACGACACCGCAGCCGAAGCAAACTTATCGAGCCAAATCGACGACATCGAAGCAAAACTGCGAATCGTTCGTAAGATCGCGAGCAAGCAAGCTGTCAAGAAAAAGCCTCAGGCCGATGCGATCGCCGAAGAACGCCTTGAAAATCGCATTCGAACACAGTTTCACGAAAGGCTTGAACAGCAAACCAACGAAGCGAACCATCGGATTCAAAACCCAGACGCAACGGTATTGACGCGACTTGGTTTACAACGCCCAAAGCGAACATCCTGGAGCTCGCCACACTATTTAGCATTGCTCTGGAAGCTTCAAGAAAAGACTCAACTCGCCGCCCCAGTTTCCTGCCCATTGGTGGTTGACCCGACTGGCATCACGGTGCAGTTGCATGAGTCGGTTGTCACCAATCTGCTAGATCCTGTTCTCGCAGGCCGAATCCTTAGGAGCTCGGAATTGGATACGATGGCTGTGCAATTTGGAGACGTACTTGGGAAAGGTTTAGCAAAGCAAAAGGACGAAGAACCGTGGGCGGTCACTATGGCAAATTATCATCCAGTTGAAATACAACTAGATGATTCGTTGGTAACGTTTCGGATTCGCACCAACAAACTAGATCGAGGCGATCAAGTGTTAGATCAGCCCGCTTCAATTGAAGCATCCTACAACGTTGTTTTAATTGACGGAACCATCCAATTGGAACGGCAAGGTGAAGTAAAGATTGAATTCTCGGGCAAACAGCAACGAGGCGTTCGAGCAGTAACCCTTCGCAGTTTTCTCAAAAAGAAGTTCGAGGATGTGTTCAAGCATCAACTGCTAGACCAGCCCCTTCGCATCACCGATCGCTTGCCGAGCGATCTTCAAGGCCTGAATTTGAGTTCCATTCAAGTCGACGACGGCTGGATCCAAGCTCATATTCGATAGGCGTAAATTCGGAGTTTCAGAAAGATTCATGTTCCAAACGGGACTGGCTACGGCACATTCCCCAGGGGGTTTTTGGCAAAGATCCATTCTTCGATCGGTTCGCCTTGGACGATCTGCCGTTCAATAAAACCAGGAATTCTATCCGCCGTCATTCCACCGTACCAGTTGCCCTCTGGATAGACTACCAAGATTGGGCCTCCCATGCAGATTCGCAGGCATCCGGCTTTAGTCCGATAGCAAGCGGATGGTCCTGTCGAAATTGAAAGATCGCGTTCCTTGAGCTGATCCTTCAGCGCTTTCCAAGCGAGTTCCCCCTGTTCCTTCGAACAGCAGGATTCCCCTACGCACAGAAAGATGTGTCGAGAATAGTTTCCTATCTTCAATTGTGCGGCAGTCTCTCGAAGTTTGTCCAGGTCCATTGTTTATTTCTCTTTTGAAGTACAATCGTAATTAGTTCCAATGCGATAATGTTCTTCGCGAGCAAGTGTTTTTGCACTTTAGACTTAAATCTATGTTTGACTACAACACACGACTTGTAATCCTTTGTGCTGGGTTGCTCGGAGTGATTGCGGGCATGGTTGGAGTTTATCTTATCCTTCGCAAACGATCGCTGATAGGCGATGCAATTTGCCACGCTGCGTTGCCAGGATTGGCGATTTCCTTTCTTACCCAAGTAGCGATTGGAGGTGATGGAAAAAATCTACTTTGGCTGTTGGTCGGCGCCGGATTATCCGGTACGGCGGGCTCATTAGCAGTGATTGGGTTGCGTCGATGGACTAATCTCAAGGAGGATGCAGCACTAGGCATCGTTTTGAGCGTTTTTTTCGGCGTTGGAATGGCGCTATTCAGCATCGTGCAGCAGTTTGAGAAAGGGAACGCGGCAGGGCTAGAGAATTTCATTTTGGGTAAGACAGCTTCAATCGTGGCAAGCGACGCGACAACAATTTTCGTTTCGTCTTTGATCGTTGTTGTGGCTTTGGTGCTATTTCGCAAGGAGCTGAAGTTGCTCTGTTTCGATTCGTTGTTAGCAACGGCTCAAGGGTGGCCAGTATTGATGATGGATCTATTGCTTTTGGGCTGCGTCCTCATTGTGGTAATCGTTGGGGCCAATGTGGTTGGCGTGATTTTGGTGATCGCACTATTGGTCATTCCACCTGCATCTGCTCGCTTTTGGACGCATTCCTTACCCAAAACAATTATCGTAAGCGCGTTGATTGGAGCCTGTTCTGGAATTCTAGGTGCGCTGAGCAGTCTCCTCATCGATCGTGTACCCTCAGGGGCTGCGATCGTGCTTTCTGCAAGTGGATTCTTTGTGTTTAGTATGTTGCTCGGGACGGAGCATGGACTTCTTTGGCGAGCTTGGAGTCTAGGAAGACAACGCACGAAAGCTGATCAGGAGCATGTGCTTCGAGCCATTTTCGAGCTGCTAGAGTCCCAAGGTAAATCGCCGCACGCACATGGCCAAATGCGATCCGAGTCGGTCGTACTTTCGGACCTGGTCCGGATGCGATCGTGGTCCGCAGTCCGGCTCGCAAGTGCTGTTCGTCAAATAGCAGGTCAAGGATGGGCAACCATCAATGGTGATGGAGCAGCCTCGCTGACAGCGAGTGGCATTCAACAGTCTATTAGAGCGGTGCGAAGGCATCGGTTGCTGGAGCTTTACTTTTCACGATGGGCAGACCTTTCTCCCGATGCCATTGATCGCGGTGCCGACTACACCGAGCATGCGTTGGACGACGACTTGCTCGCGGAACTCGAAAAAGACGCGATCGTCATGGGCGAGTCGATCGATTTACCCAAGAGCGTTCACCCAATTGGTTCGTAGATGCA
>JAYVPE010000645.1:0-3403 GCA_043757575.1 Pirellula sp. | reverse complement strand
ACTGCCAGGCGTTCAGTCTGGTCCCCTTGTCTGCAAATTGCGATGAGGCGATGTGAGCTAGTGCTAAATCCATGTTGTCGCCACCGATCAACATGTGATTGCCCACCGCCAAGCGATTCATGTTAAGCTCGCCATTCTCAGCTTGAATTTGAACCAGTGTCAAATCCGTTGTTCCTCCGCCGACATCGCAGACCAACAGGACGTCATCTTCGCGTAACGACTTACGCCATTGTTGTCCGTGCGAAAAAATCCAGTTGTACAACGCAGCTTGTGGCTCTTCCAAGAACAGAAAGTCCTCTGGGAATCCAGCCGCCAATGCAGCCTGTTTTGTGAATTCGCGCGCTACCAAGTCAAACGAAGCTGGAACGGTCAATACAATTCGTTGCTCTGAAAAGGTTGCATCCGAAAATTCCGCATGCCAAGCGTCCACGAGATGATTCAAAAACGCCGTTGTTGCAGCAATCGGGGAAACCAACGTTGCATCTGACTCCCAGGGCAGAATCGGAGATTGTCGATCTATACGCTTATTGCACAACCAGCTCTTCGCCGCAGCGACGACACGATCAGGCTGGTCGCTTGCGATACGTCTCGCGTACTCTCCAACAATTCCCAGCCCGTTTCGAATGCCAGGCACTTGCAATGAAGGATCGTCGACCGACTTGGCTAAGTACAGAAAGGACGGAAGCGAAAGATGTCGTTCGATTGCTCCCGGTGCCACTAACTGCGGAATTGGCAAGACGGCTACTAAGGCTTCGGATTCCTCGAGCGGTGCGAACGCAAGTACCGAATTTGTCGTCCCGAGATCGATTCCAATACAGTACTTTGCAGGCATTTCGGCAAGGCTTTGAAAGAGAAAATGAACTGCATCAAGCGATGCAACCGCCGATTATTGCGACAAATGCCTGTTGAGCAACTCCCAAGCAGCCATCTCACGCGGCCCAGCCGTCTTTTCTATGATGATTTTATGACGACTCAGCTCTTCGTCGATCACCTGTCGATTTAGCATATGAAGTCGACTAGATAGAATTGCCAGTTCCAAAATACTGTGCCTTGCTCGGTTCCAACCCCAAAACGGGCGTTGTTCGTTATGTTGGCTCTGCAAACACTTCGCAATCGCACGAGGGGTCGAAACATCCCATTGCTGCACTGTTAAAGCGTGCCAACGGCAACTCAAATCAAGAACCCACCCGAATTTCGTATAGAACTTGGCTGATACCAATTCGGCGATTTGCTCCTCATCCAGGACCTCTGCGATACTGGTGGAAACCTCAGTTCGATTGCACAACCCAAGAACTGCAGCAGCCATCAAGAGAGGATCATCGACGATATGAAAAATAGCTCGCGAAGTGACCCGCAAATTTGCAAACGTCATTGACGATTGGAACGGCCTCAGTGTCCAGGAACTCAATTCTGGATTCACATGCGGGCCAATGGGAGACACATGCATCGACCCATCCTCATTTTCCGTTGTTAATACCCCTTCAATTACCATCGACGTTCCCATGTCTTGTAAGCAGTAAGGAGTCATGGGGATAGCAATCCCTCATACCTGTTCGCTTATCCCTTATACCTTGTTTTTTCCGTACAGATATGGGTTCAAGGTCGGATCGTTGTACATTTTCATTTGGCGATAGGTGCGATGCCGCTTCGCTTTTGAATAGATATCCATCAGTAATTCGTTGAGCGATTGTGCAAGATCTTTTTGTTGAAGTCTACAAATGGCCAACCGCATATTCACCTTTTCCTTGTGCTGCTGGTCGACGTCCACTCGAGTCAGTTGTTCATCGAGATGGTAAATTCGTAGCGCCATGATCGATAGTCTATCCATTGCACTGCCAGGTGTCTCCGTGTTCAGCTTGGCGTCCGCAATACTTTGGATACTCCTCTCTTCCAGATCGACCGTAATCCAATCATCGATTTTTTCGATCCAATCATTTCTTGCTTGATTGAACCGGTCGATATTGCGCTTGACTTCTGCAATCTTGGCATCGGGCACATCAGGGCTTCTTGCAATATCTTCTTCGTGCCAAAGCAGATAATTGAACTGATGCTGTTGGCACACTGTCGCAAGAAGCGAAGAAACCATCCCGTCTTTTGCAAACGGATTGTCGATTGGCTCATGGTGCCAGCGGGCAACACAATCAACTTGCAACTCAACTATCACTGTAGAATTATGCATGGAGAGTGCCTCATGAGGAACCCGACGAAGCCGCGTTCCGTTCGGTGTATTTCACAAAAAGCGATCCTAAGCGGCTCTAACCGAGCGACAGTTCTGCGCCCAACGAATCCAATCGGAAACCTCTTGCTGGTCCGGGGCGTTGGATCCTCGGAGTATCCGAACTCCGTGCTTACTGCTCGCCAATCGTATGATTTTATTGAACAGTTCAGTAGGATTACTGGCGGCAAGTTGTTCAGCAGACGTTATCCCGCAACCTACAATCAGTTGAGCGTCATGGCCTCGCAGATTCGGAACGCGACAAACAAGCATCGCTTGTTGTTGCCATTGCTGAACTAGTTCGGCGGAAACGGCACGGTCCGCTAGTTGGTTCGCAACATCCTCGGCCTTGACCGACACTAGATCGCCCACAGTCGCAAGGTTGAAGGGAGCAAGGCGTTCGGCCATTCGAGGTCCAATACTCGGTGCATCTAAAACTGGGCTATCGATATCCAAATAAAATTTCCCATGGGATGTCGATGCCGCACTAGTCGATTTCGCAGTTGGCGATTGACGCGATGAATTGGTTCTTGTTTCTCTACTCACCCGACGTAATCGGTCGGATCGAATGGGTACGACTTCTTCTTGAGACCGACTTTCAGTGGAACGTCGCATTTCTGCGATCCAATTGCGGATTTTTGCCACCTCAACCGAGGTCGCGCTCTTCAATAAGTCTTGTCCAACATCTCCGGACAGATACGATTCTACGCGCTGCGCAAGTTCTGCGGCAGGCAAGTTGCGCAATGCATCGGATCTGGTGATTCCACATCCGACCAAAACTTGAGCGTCAAAGGCTCGAAGTTGGGGCGTGCCGCACATGAGTTCGGCAACTCGTTGAATTTGTTCCAGAATTGCCGCGTCGACTGAAATCATTGAGCCCAGTTTGGATGCGGGTGCACGCAGCAGCTCCCCCACTCGATTAATTCCTACTGCATGTATTCGACGCGTCAATTCAGCATCAACGCCCGGCACGTCCTGGATTAGACTGTCCATTTGCAAAAAAAACCGCTTGCGATCACTAGTTTGATGGCCAAATCCATCAACCTGCATTGGTTGAGCGGGCACGCGAGAAACGTTGGGAGTCCACCATGAATGTGTCGCTTGTTCATTGGCTAAACCGCTCAGTTGCCGATTTAGTTCTCGAATCTCCGTATCGGGAGAATCGGCACTTACAATTCGAAAGGGTCT
>JAYVPE010000644.1:0-3403 GCA_043757575.1 Pirellula sp. | reverse complement strand
TACACTTGGCCGAAGCACTCTCCACTCTGTACTAAAAATTGGATTTGCCGTTCGACTATATCGTTCGCCGCAAATCTGCCGGAATTGAAACTCAATGCGCCTTTCACAACTCATCGAGCGACTTCACGAGCAATTGCCGAGAGCATGCGATCGTCAAATCGCATGCTTTGCTATGCTGCTTTGCGACCGCGATCCAACGCTCAAATGCCTTGCGAACAACGCCGATTTCAAGAGCTTACTTGACGCAATTCAGCTCAGAATGCATTCGATCGATGACCAGCACGCTGCGGTCGCAAATGAACTGGAGCAACTTGCTTTGACACAACCCTGCGAGTTCGAGCCCAAACATGTTTGGACTCTTATTCGCGCAGTTAAGGTGCAAAGTCAATTTGTAGATATGCTCACAGGCTCTCGCATTGAACAATTCAGCGATTCGTAAATTGAGCCTCTACATCCACCGATGAATCGCTTGCCAGATACTTTTCCCGAGTCACCATTGTGGCACGGCAGTGCGGGACGTGATATCATTACTTTGTTCGCTCGGCGTAGCTTAACGAGCCCTACTTGCTAATTCAGGAGAAACTTCTAATGCGATGGGAGTTCAACGAGTAGGCGATGTCCGGCCGAGGATAACCGGACCTAAGTGAAAGCCATGTTGGAACATAATAACTCCGTTTGGTTGGAAATCGCACGCAATGCAATGGCGTGTCGTTTTGAGGTGTTGTTGCACCCAGGCAAGCCAAACAACGGACCGGAAATCGCCTGGTCCGCGTTGGACACAGTCACTTATCTTGAGCAGTTGCTCAGTGTTTACATCCCAACGAGCGAACTGAGTTTGGTCAACGCAAGGGCGTTCGAGACATCCGTGAAAATTTCCGAATCGACGTTTGCGTTGCTCGAACTCGGGTTGTCGATTTTCGAAAAGACGAACGGAGCTTTCGACATGACAGCAGCTAAGCTTTCCAAGACTTGGGGATTTTATCGTCGTCAGGGAAGAATGCCAACCGACTTGGAAATCCGCCAGTCCATCGAGGCAGTCGGCTCTGACCATATTGTCTTGAATGCCTTGGAGGGAACTGTTCGATTTACCAAGCCATTGGAAGTGAACCCTGGCGGGATTGGAAAAGGCTTTGCAATCGATTGTGGAGCTTCACTCCTAAAACAGAACTCTGTCGGTGACTTTGCATTTCACGGAGGAAAAAGCAGCATCCTGTGTTCTGGCAATCAAACTGCAATCGGTGATGAAAAAGGCTGGCGGATTGCCGTTCGACACCCGGAACAATCGGAGCGTATTCTTGGTACGTTAACGCTTTTTGACCAAGCGTTAGGGACGAGTGGCCCGGCAAACCAGTTTTTTTATTTTCGAGGAAAACGATTCGGTCACATAATCGATCCGAGAACGGGTTGGCCAGCGGAGGGAATTTTGAGCGTGACTGTACTTCATCGTTCAGCCGGATGGGCCGACGCGCTTGCAACTGGCTTGTATGTAGCGGGAATTGAACATGCAATACAGTATTGCGAGCAAAACCCAGACACGGCAATGCTAGCAATTCTTCCCGGCAGGCGGGCCGGGGAATGCGAAATTGTGACGTGCAATATGCAGCCGGGACAGTGGACTCGGGCGGACTGATAAAAAACTCGGCACTGCAAAATATCCGCAAGAATTTCCTAAAATTGATGGGTTGCATCAAGTTTGCGGGTTGTTCCGTCGAAAACTCCAATAGTGATTTTGCGGATCGTCGCAATGGGTGCGGGACTAGATTGTCTACGACCTTGACGAACCACTGAGAGGAATCTAGACTGCTTGACTATTAAACCCAGTCAGCAAAACGACTTAGGTCGTTTCAAAGTTCCCTTAGGAGTTCTGTCGTGACGAAAAAAGAGATCGTGAAAACGATTTCCGATGAGACCGGACTAAACCAGCAGCAGATCAAAACGATTGTCCAAAAGACATTTGACGCGATTGTTGCAACATTGGTGGAAGAAGGTCGAATCGAGCTCCGCAATTTCGGAGTGTTCCAAGTTCGGCCCAGGGCCGCTCGGAAAGCACGCAATCCTAGAACGGGACGTCAAGTTGAGGTCCCTGAAAAGTTTGTCGTGACTTTCAAGCCTGGTAAGATCATGGAACAGAAGGTCAATTCGATCGAGGGTAGCCCACTTGCTCAGCAGATTCGAGATGAAATCGCGTCTGGCAAATTGCAAGTGACGTTGGACGACGATGAGGACGAGGTTGTCTCGGAATCGTAGCCAGCACCCCAAGCCTGGAGTTTCTCCGGCTCAAGTCGGTTGACAAACGAAATAGTTGATACAAGGTCATTGCGAGACTTTTCACGGAGGATTGGTCATGCGTCGTAGAATTTGTTTGGCGTTGTTGGTTTGTTGCTCATCGCTGCCTATGGTTGGTTGCGCCCTACCGATCTACTCAGCCAATCCAGCCAAACGAGCTGAGCAATTGATCTATACCTCGGAAGATCTCCGATCGTTAGTTCAGGAATGGGAACGATTCTGGTTCCTTGATCAGCCCAGCCATATGACGCCATTCCGAGTCCACGGCGGCGTTATTTAGCTTCAACAATGTCGGTCAATCGCTCTGCTGCAAGTGGAACAGTCGCTCTGCTGCAAGTGGGGCAGTCGCTCCGCCGACTGCCTATACGTCCAGCGCTTCACTCTGTCCACGATCTTGCAACGCTATCACGGTGTCAAGTATTTGCATCCCGACTAATTGTCGAGACTTATTTACTGAACGATCGCGGAGCGATCGGCCACAATGGATGACTTATTGCCGAGGGGTCACTTCTCCGCCAGCGCTAGTAATAAGTGCCTTAAGCAAGTCGGGTTCGATGTCGCGGGCGAAAAATTTTACATGTCCGTCAAAAAATCCAACGTTCGACCCATTGGGTCGGAAGCACTGGGTGATATCCAGTTCGTGCAGGTCCAAGTCCTCTGGTTTCGTCCACGGCACCGCATGTCCATCATCCGCTTCGAACAATGCGATGGTTTTGGCCAGTCCGTCAGTAATCTGTGCAAATTTTGGATTGTCTTGGCTCCAAATAGTACTCTCGTAGTACGGTGCTAAATACACTGTTTGGCCCTGTGGTCCAGAGAAACTCGGGTGTCGAAAGGTAGCTGGCATCTTGTCGAGCAACTTAATGTTGTGCTCGCTATCCCAAGGTTCGTCTAAATGAAACTGTTGGTACAATGCCGCCTCCTCGATGAAAGGCAATACCGCGACGCGCCAACTGAGGAGTGGCTTGCCATTAGCGCCTTTCGACGCGCGGGAAGGAAGTCTTTTGAATGCACTCTCGTAATTGTGGAGACTCAGCATGAGTTGCTTGAGATTATTTGACGATTGCATTCGCCGAGCTGCTTCGCGAGCTGCTTGAACGGCGGGCAATAACAAACC
>JAYVPE010000643.1:0-3406 GCA_043757575.1 Pirellula sp. | reverse complement strand
CTGAGGTTGATCCAGAGAATGAACTTCGCTGGCAGTTTCAAAGACGCCGACTAACGGGTGAAGAGACTCGTGATTCGATTGTTGCTGTTGGGGCCGGTTTGGATGCAAGGATGTATGGGACGTTGATGAATGTTGAGAATCACAAATATGTCAACTCCACAGGCTCGGGAGGAGTGTTGAACTATGCCAATGCCCGTCGCAGCATTTATTTGCCGGTGATTCGAAGCGGGATGTTTGAAGTATTGCAAACGCTTGATTTCCCGGATCCAGCAATGAGCACTGGTGAACGCCAAACGTCGACCGCCGCACCACAGGCCCTGCTCATGATGAACAGTGACTTGGTCCATGAACAAACGCAAATCATTGCCCAGCAATTGGCGAACGCCTCCATGGACGACGCGCAACGCATAAGCGCTGCTTACCGTCGAATCTTGAAGCGGTCCCCGACGATTGCTGAAATTATCGCGGCGGCGACATTTCTTCGCGATGCGCGAGGCAACGCAAGGTTGAATCCAAACGAACTAAAACAGCCTAATCCCACACCGAGTGACTTGTCGAATGAGATCTTGTTTTGGCAAGGATTGTGTCGCGTTTTGATTTCTTCAAACGAATTCAGCTACGTCGAGTAAATAACCATGAATGACTTTCAGAATCACTGGCACTCCTTGCACAAGCGGCCCCTGAGTCGTCGCGAAATGCTGCAGCAAAGCGGCGTTGGATTCGGAGGGCTTGCACTAGCAGGCTTGCTGGCAAGTTCAACGAGTGCGGATGACGCATCGACGCGCGAACCGCGTCTCAGTCCGCTAGCGATTCGCACACCCCATTTTTCAGCCAAGGCAAAGAGGATAATTTTCCTCTTCATGCACGGCGGGCCCTCTCAGGTCGATACGTTTGACTACAAACCACAATTGGAAAAGGATGATGGCAAGACCGTTCCGTTTGACAAGCCACGGGTCGTGTCCGGAGAAACAGGCAGCCTGTTGAAATCACCGTGGCAATTTAGACAGTACGGAGAGAGTGGCTACTACGTAAGCGACCTGTTTCCCAAAATCGGAAAGCATGTAGACGATATTTGCTTTATCAATTCAGTACATGGCTCCAACTCGCGGCATGGTGCGGCGCTTCTGGAACTGAGTACTGGCAGCGATACGTTTATCCGGCCAAGTATTGGAAGTTGGCTTACGTACGGACTGGGAACCGAGAACCAAGACCTGCCCGGGTTCATTACCATTTGTCCCTCGCTATCGCATGGAGGAGCAAACAATTGGGGATCTGCGTTTTTACCGGCAGTGTATCAGGGAACTCCCATAGGAAATGCAGGGCTTGCATCAGAAAAGGCTAAGATCCCTTTCATCACTCGTCGTACTCCTCCAGATCTGCAACGTTTGGAACTCGACTTGCTCAAACAACTCAATCAACAAAGGATTTCCGAGCTCGGACCGGACCAAGAATTGGAAAGTCGAATCGAATCGTTCGAACTTGCTTTTCGAATGCAAAACGAGGCTCCTGAGATACAGGATATAGCCAATGAGACCGAGGAGACATTGAATTTGTATGGAGTCAATAATCCCGAAACAAAGAACTTTGCAATTCAATGTTTAATGGCGCGCCGCTACGTTGAGAGCGGCGTTCGGTTTGTGCAGATATCACACAGCTATAAATGGGATCAGCACGGCGACTTACAAAAAGGTCATTCGAAAAATGCAAAGGAAGTAGACCAACCAATCGCGGCACTTTTGACCGACATGAGCCGCCGCGGTTTGCTGGAGGACACCATTGTGTGGTGGGGTGGTGAATTTGGCCGGACACCCGTTAGTCAAGGTGGACGGGATGGTCGAGATCATAATCCCCATGCCATGACACAGTGGTTCTGTGGCGGTGGTTTCAAAGGCGGAATAAAATACGGTGAGACTGATGAATACGGCTATTATGCAGTCAAAGACAAAGTGCACTTTCACGATTTGCACGCCACCATTCTTCATTTGATGGGACTGGATCATACCAAACTGACTTATCGCTATGCAGGACGCGATTTCCGATTGACGGACGTACACGGTGAGATCATTCAAGGGGTCTTGGCATAGCGCAGTCTTTCCTAAAAGATTCCAACGCTACATTCACACTTTCAACCGGAGCGATTTGTTCATGCATCCCATCCTAAGAAATGTTTTAGCCATTATCTCCGGGATTTTGGTCGGCAGCTTGGTCAATATGGGTCGCAGCCACCCGTCCAGTGACGATTGCAATCGGCATCGGCGTTTTTTTTCTCGTCGGTGGAGCAATGATGGTTAGCATGCTCGGTGGTCCAATGTGGTTCAACATAACCGATCTTCTGTTGGCCTATATCCCCATGGCATACCTAGGAGGAATTCTCGCACGTGGAAAGCCGCACTCGCGACTTAGCGTTGCGTGATTCAAATGTACCGCGATCAACCAGACCGTCAGTGTATGCGCCCGTTAGCCGATCCACCGCACGCTGGGAGGTCGTACAGCTTTCGCCCCGAATGGGGCAGCAACATATTAGCCCAGGGCAAAGCGCAGCGACGGAACGTCGCTTAGCGCCGCCCTGGGAAGTACAAAACGCCCAAACGTTGCCCTGAAGGGGCCCCATAAAGTGTATGCGTCAACGATGGCTAGTTAGTTCGGCCCCTTCAGGGCAATTGGCTCCGGGTTCGGTCTGTACCCAGGGCGGCGCTGCGCTTTTCCCTGGGCTAAAATGTTTAAGCCCGTTGGGCTAAAACGACCGCGATGACATCAGCGGTGGGTTAATGCTCTTTTGTGCCGTAATCGCACCTTCACTTTTATTGACGGGCAAGCTGTACGACCTCGTGGGCTGCGGTTAGTCCACTATTGTGAAATCACATTACGCGTCGTAACCGAGATTCGGTGCTAGCCAGCGTTCGGCGGTCGACATTGGCCATCCCTTGCGCTTTGCATAGTCCTCCACCTGATCTCGTGTGATCTGGTCAACGGCGAAGTATCTGGCTTCCGGATTCGAAAAATAGAGCCCGCTAACGGATGCGGCTGGCCACATGGCATAGCTCTCCGTCAAACTGATTCCTGCTCGCTTTTCCACATCGAGAATTTTCCAAAGAGTCGCTTTCTCGGTGTGGTCTGGACACGATGGGTAACCAGCCGCAGGGCGAATGCCTTGATATTTCTCCTCAATAAGTTCGGCATTAGAAAGATTCTCCTGGATACCCCACTCGCGTCGGACACGTTGATGAAGCATCTCTGCAAAGGCTTCAGCAAGACGGTCCGCACACGCTTGAACGAGAATTGATTTCCCATCTTCCATTTCGGCTCGCAGTTTTTTGGCGATTTCATCAACACCGTGGCCGGCTGTGATCGCAAAGGCACCTAAGTAATCCGCTTTTCCATTCGACGAAACGTAATCGGCAAGGCT
>JAYVPE010000642.1:0-3424 GCA_043757575.1 Pirellula sp. | reverse complement strand
GTGGTTGGTTTGCCGAGCGTATCGCCGATTTTCATGTGTTGAATTAAAACGGCAAACGAGCATTGAATCGGACCATCCTGGCCGCAGCAATTATCAGCCCGAAGCAGTTAGTGTAGGCGTTGAATGAGTACATCGATTTCCACTTCCAAGGCAACAACTGCTGAGACATCCAACTTGACTTCGCTCAAAGATTCTGTAGCGGTGGTTACTTGGTGGAGTGATTACATGGCGCTCACAAAACCGAGAATCATGCTGATGATTTTGTTGACGGTTGGAGTTGCCATGTTGGCGGCAAAGAAGATAGATGGAACGGTTGTCCCCTGGTCTGTTTGGCTCAATACACTTATCGCTACAGCCATGGTCGCAGGTAGCGCCAGCACGCTCAATCAGTGGTATGAAAGAGAGCGAGACGCACTGATGCCTCGCACCCAAAAGCGGCCACTCCCGAGCGGTCGGCTGACCTCCTTTGAGGCCTCTGTCTTTGGCTGGTTATTGGTCATCGTGGGAAGTCTGTACCTATGGCTTGGCGCAAACGCTCAAGCGATGTTGTGCGGGTTGGCGACGTGGGCCATCTACTGTTGGGTCTACACCCCTATGAAAACTGTATCGTGGTGGAACACTGCGGTTGGGACACTGCCCGGCGCTCTGCCGGTGATGATTGGTTGGACGGCTGCGGGTGGATCGCTTTTGGACGTCGATGGTTGGGCGCTGACTGCGATCGTTGTGCTATGGCAGTTTCCCCATTTCATGGCGATTGCATGGCTTTACCGCGATCAATATGCTCAAGCGGGTTTTCGCATGCTGACCAAAGAGGAACCGACCGGCATCGCTGCTGGCTGGCACGCCTTAGTTCCCGCCTGCCTGTTAATCCCGCTCTCTATCGTCGTACTGCATCCCATGTCCAACATAACTTGGTTTGTCGCTATCTTGGGTGCAGTAGCATGTTTAGGACAAGCGGCCGCGTCGCTGCAATTTCTAAACGACCGCAATAATCAAACAGCAAGAAAACTTCTGCACAGTTCGCTCCTTTATTTGCCGGCTATCATGTTGCTCGTCGTGGTGCGTTGGGGGATTCAGTGATTACGATGAACGACCAAGCTAGCTACGCACTCTCGGTTAAGAACGTCACGCATCAGTACAAAGAGGTAGTTGCCCTTAATGAACTATCTCTCGATGTGCCCGCTGGCCAAATATTCGGTATTTTGGGCCCCAATGGGAGCGGTAAGTCCACTTTGTTTCGACTCGTTTCGACTCTGACGCGTGTTCAGCGTGGATCTGTCGAAGTCTTTGGTTGGTGCACCAAAACGAATACATTTGAAGTGCGCCAGTATCTTGGAGTAGTCTTTCAATCACCTTCGCTAGATCGCAAGTTGACCGTGCTTGAAAATATCCGTTGCCAAGCTGCATTGTATGGTTTGTCTGGCGCGGAGCGGGACGATCGGATCGATGAATTCGTCAACAGGTTGGGTATTGCGGACAAGTTAAATACGCGATGCGAGAAACTCTCAGGCGGCTTAAAGCGACGAGTGGAGCTCGCAAAAGGTTTGCTGCATCGGCCCAAGGTTCTATTGCTTGACGAGCCAAGCTCAGGCTTGGATCCGGCATCTCGACTCGACCTTTGGCAGGCGCTGACGCAATTGCGAAATGAGTTTGGGACAACCATTGTCCTAACCACGCATTTACTGGAGGAAGCCGACAAATGCGATCGCGTCGCCATTCTTAATTTAGGTGCAGTAGTAGCCTGTGATCGCCCCGAGCTCTTGCGATCGGAGACAGGAGAGGTAGTGATTTGCATTACAACAAACGATTCGCAGGCAGTTGCACGGGTTCTGAGTGAACGATTAAAGATAGCGTCGAAAATCCTTGATGGGCAAGTTCGCATTACAACTCCCGACGCGATGTCGTCCCTCTCGACTATTATTGAAGAAACAAAATCCTTGGCTTCCAGCGTATTGGTTGGACGGCCAAGCTTAGAGGACGTATTCATATCCAAAACAGGTCATAAGTTTCATCGCTCATGAGTTCAAACCTGCGTAAAGACTTGGCGGAAGTACTCTCAACCGCTTGGCCCCTCATGTTAGCGACAGGTCTCTTCTCAGTGACCTTGTTCGTGGATCGAATGCTGTTGTTTCGTTTCTCGGCATCCAGTGCTGCGGCCGCGATGGGTGCCGGGACAATGCTGTGGACCATCAGTTGCTTACCGATGGGACTTTGCGGATACACCAATACGTTTGTCGCGCAATACCTGTCCGCCAAACGCCCGACCCGTGCGTTGCAAGTGGTTTGGCAAGGGATCTTATTGGCATTGTGTTTTGGCCCACTTCTCATTGTGATCGGTTTTTACGCAGAGACTTTATTCTCGGCGATGGGGCACTCGAAAAATCTCGCACGCCAAGAAGCTGAGTTCTTTGTTTGGCTCATCCCAGGCACTTGGGCAACGATCATTGCGTCCGCTTTGGTGGGATTGTTTACAGGCAGTAACCGTTCGATGATTTTGTTGTACACCGATATGATAGTCACTGTCGTCAACGCATCTTTAGACTTCATCTTGATCTTTGGATTGCTCGGATGCCCAAGGCTTGGGGTCCGGGGCGCTGCCATTGCAAGCAGCATCGCATTGATTTTGAAGCTTATTATTTTGGCCTATGTTGCGAGGAAGGACTTTCAACTAAAGAACATGGTCGCCGGAGTCTACGTCGATCCGGAAACGCTCGGCTCGAATCGCGAGGGGCTAGCGGAGTTGCTTAAGTGGGATTTTCCGCTGATGAAAAGGCTAATTCATTTTGGTTGGCCAGCAGGCGTTTCCGTTGTTGCGGAGGCGGTTTGCTTTACGAGCATCATGATGATCGTCGGGCGACTTGGCGACGAACAAGCGGATGCAACGACTCTTGCACTGGGTGTGAATTTGCTCGCTTTTATTCCATTGGTGGGACTTGGTACTGGAGTGGGTGTCTTGGTTGCCAAATATCTTGTACGGGAACAAGTAGAGATCGCAAAGCGGATGGTCTTCAGTGGTCTCTTGATTGGGATCGCATACAGTATGATTTTTGTTGTGCTCTACGGCGGTTTTCCAGATTGGATTATGCAGGTGTATGCTGTCGATACCGATCCTGAACGGTTTGAAGCGATGCGACCTATCTTGCGGCCACTTCTGTACTTTATAGCTGGATATTGCGTGTTTGATGCGTTTCAGACCGTATTTGTCGGAGCTCTCAAGGGAGCTGGGGACACCCGATTTGTGCTGGGTGGTCATATTTTCGCTGGGACAACGACTGTGATCGGTGGAATCCTCGTCAATCGCTGGACCGGGTTGGATGGTCTCTATTACTGGTGGTCAGTGATTGCAGTCTGGGTCGTCATGCTTGCGATCATTTTTACGTTACGTTATTTGCATGGCGGCTGGCAGACCAAACGCGTGATCGAA
>JAYVPE010000641.1:0-3443 GCA_043757575.1 Pirellula sp. | reverse complement strand
GAGTGGGATACAGCGGATGGTTACTTTGAGTTCGTCAAGAAGTGGCTGAACCGCTTGCTCGCTGGCGAACCAACACTTAGCAAATCCTCCACCTGTTGATCGCCCTTGCTCGTCGTCCAGTTGAAAGAAATCGCGAAACTCAGCTTCGGATTTCAGTTCAACCGTGTTGGCTTTTTGCATTGCAAGGGCACGTTGGAAAAGATTGTCTTGCATCTCTTGTAGCAATGCTGATATGCCGCTGACCAATTCAGCACGCGGCATAGACTGGCTTTGGTTGGTATCGCGACGACCTACAAAAGCGGCACCGTTTGCAATATCCTTTGGGCCTACTTCAACTCGAATAGGAACTCCGCGTTTAATGTGATACCATTTTTTGTCACCACCACGCATGTCGCGATCGTCGATATCGACTCGAATCTTTTGATCGGCATACATCTGCGCGACTAGCTCTTGCTTTAACGACTTGCAATAGGCGATGACTTCTTCTTTTTGAATTTCGTCGCGATAGATTGGGATGATAACAATTTGGGACGGAGCCAAACGCGGTGGCAGTACGAGCCCATCATCGTCCGAATGAGTCATGATCAGTGCGCCAACCAAGCGTGTCGAGACTCCCCAAGAAGTTGTCCAAGCGTACGCCACTTCACCATTCTTATCTTGAAATTTAATTTCTTGGGCCTTAGAGAAATTCTGGCCTAGAAAGTGCGAAGTGCCAGCTTGGAGCGCCTTGCGGTCTTGCATCATGGCTTCGATAGAGAGCGTTGTCACCGCGCCAGGAAACCGCTCGCCTGCGGTCTTTTCGCCTTTAATAACTGGAACTGCCATGTAGTTTTCGACAAAGTCGGCGTAGACCTCAAGCATCTTGCTGGTCTCTTCCATGGCCTCCTCGGCTGTCGCATGCACGGTGTGGCCCTCCTGCCAAAGGAACTCTGTGGTTCGCAAAAACAATCGCGTTCTCATTTCCCAACGAACGACGTTTGCCCATTGATTGATCAAAATCGGCAGGTCGCGATAAGACTGGACCCACTTGGCATAGGTAGCACCGATGATGGTTTCGCTCGTGGGACGAACGATGAGTGGTTCCTCGAGCAGGCCGGCTGGCCGCAACCCACCTTTGCCATCTGGTTCAAGCCGATGGTGCGTAACGACGGCACATTCCTTGGCAAATCCTTCGACGTGTTTGGCTTCTTTTTCGAGGAAGCTCATTGGAATAAAGAGCGGGAAATACGCGTTTTGGTGGCCTGTGTCCTTGAACATCTGATCCAAAACTCGCTGCATATTTTCCCAAATAGCGTAGCCCCAAGGCTTAATCACCATGCAACCGCGGACGGCCGAGTTTTCAGCGAGATCCGCTCCCTTGATAACCTGTTGGTACCACTCTGGGTAATCTTCAACGCGGGTTGGGGAAATGGCTGTCTTTGCAGGGCCCATGGTTCAGCTTCAAAATGCGAAAGGGGAAAAGTGTGTTTCGTGCCTGAATCGACGGCCATAATCCTAAACAGTCGATTTAGCGTTTGCACAGTTTATCCCATTCACCCGTTCCGGCCAGCCCGCAGGGAAACCACACAAACCTGTTCGCATTCGCTTGCCGCCACCCTCGCGGTTCGAATACACTGTGACCTGCTTTTAATCGATCTCTTTAGGTCTTCAATAATTCCCATTCAATATGACGACGCGAGCACGAAACGAGTCTGCGGTAAATGCTCTACGCATGATACCTATGAAATGGGCGGTAGTTATTTTAGGCGTCGCTATCGCCTATGTAATCCTGCAGCCACGTCTGAATCAATGGTTTGGTTGGAGCCTGCCAAGCGTCGCGAGCATGGTCGGTGACGACAAACCACTCGCAAAAACGACGCCTAAAAAGAGCCAGGCCAACCGAAGCAACACAAAGGATCCGTTAGAGGATTCAGACCCACTCTATGGTTTTCTCACTGAAATCGGTCGCAGTCGCTACGAGTCGCCAGCGGGACTTGTTTATGGTCCAGGCTCGGAAGAAGGGCATCGCCTCAAACACATTGCAAAGCACCTAAAGGATCAACCGAATCGACCTGGTTCTCACGGCGTATTCAGTGGGGACATGAAGGCGTTTCTAATCGCAATCGACGACGCATACACTCGCGCCAAGAAAGGGGCGAAGGGAACTACGAAAAAGGACGACGATGGCTCCGTGGTCTACGAAGTAACATTTGAAAAAACAATTGGATTTATAGGGGGTGAAGCAGGTGAAAAAAATAAAAATCCGGAAGCAAAAAAAATGCGACTGGTAGTTCGTGGCAGCAACGTGATTACTGCATTCCCTTTCTAGCATTCACCCAAATATCATCCATGAGCTCACCACTGATCTATGTTGAATCCTGTCCTGTCTGCGGCGATGGCTTGTGCCGCATCCGTGTCTGCGTCCAGAATCAGCGGATGACCGGTTGTGTTCTATGCGATGAATGCGAAGCGGTCTGGACCGATCCATCAATGGAACAACGTGTTTCTCGCGATCCAAACTTGGACTATCCGTTATGTCCAGGTTGCGGTCTTTCCCTCTGGGACAACCATGCCCACTGGGCCAATATCGGCGAAGTCTGTTTGCTCGGTTGGTACGATCGCGTACGAGTGGTTACGAGTCGAGGAGATTAGGATTAGGCTAAAAAATCTCAAGCAATTGAAACTCGAACCTGCGCCTGTTGTCGACATTTACTTTGCAACGGCGAGTTCCGGTTACGGAGGTCCGCAAACCAAGCGTTCTGCCGGTGTTGTTTTTAATGGTAGGGCGTGCAGTTGCTAGAAAATTCTAAGTCCATCCTAATCTACAGCCTTGGCGGTGGATTTGCATTTTTGATCTGCGTGACCGCGTTTGCGGCTTGGATGAAGATCCGTAAGCCAGAGAACAAGACCTTTGCGAAAGTTTGGGAGATCGTCGGTGGTTGGTGGATCATCAATGGTCTGCTTGGAATCGCCTGTTTGGCTGGATCAAACGGATTGATTGCCCTGTTTTGTGCCGCAAGTCTTCTGGCTTTAAATGAGTTTGTCGCAGTGCAAAAACTAGCGTTCGTGGGGGCTTTTGAAAAGCTCGCGATGACCTTGTTGGTTCTTGCACATTACACCTTTCTCTTCCTGCAGTTGAAAAATTTCTTTTTGTTCATCGTGCCAGTGATGACTTACATCTATCTGCCTTTCATGATGCTTTCTCGCCGCAGGATCGACGGCTTGATTCAAAATCTTTGGGCCACCCAGAGTGGACTGATGCTGTGCGTTTACTCCCTGAGTTTTGCTCCAGGGCTTTTGTTCTTGAACATCCATCCGACGGCAAGTCGCCAAATGGATCCCATCAGCGCCTTCCTGTTCCTTTTTATAGCGACCGAAATGAACGATGTATTTCAATTCGTGTCCGGCAAGATGTTTGGTCGACGAAAGCTGGTTGTTGAAATTAGTCCAAACAAAACAGTCGC
>JAYVPE010000640.1:0-3447 GCA_043757575.1 Pirellula sp. | reverse complement strand
CATTGCGTTCTCTTTTCTCATCGCCGCTCCGTCCCAAGCGACCGATTCAGGACGTGATGCCAATGTTCTCATCAACAACGAAACGCTCATCGCAACCAGTCAGGAAAAAGTGGTCAAGCTGTACGGTGCTGGCGGAGTACGTGGCCTGGAGAGTTATCAAAGCGGCATCATCATTGACAACTCCGGCCATATTGTGACGAGTTGGAGCACGGTGCTGGATGTTGCAAAAGTGCGGGTCGTTACGTTCGATGGCCGTCGGTTGGACGCGACCATGGTCGGGATGGATCCACAGAACGAATTAGCCGTTCTCAAGGTGGATGACGCGGGTCTTGTCGGTTTTGACTTGTCGCGAGCTGCGCAGGCTTCTACAGGCCAACGCGTTTTTGCGATCAGTAACTTATTTGGAATTGCAGCGGGCAACGAATCCTGCAGTGCACAAAAAGGGGTAATCATGGCATCGACTTCCCTCACAACCCGTCGCGGAAAAACAAAATCGCTCTACCAGGGTCGCGTCTATGTTTTGGATGCGATGACGAACAATCCAGGAGCTTCGGGTGGAGCTTTGATTGACTTGCAAGGTCATTTGATTGGAATACTAGGAAAGGAGATTCGGGATGAACAAGCTGGAATCTGGCTTAACTATGCTCTGCCGATGGATGTTGTGAAATCATCTGTTGATCGTATCCTGTCTGGAAACACATCGGTTCAAGCTTCGGGACTCAAAGCCGTGGCACAACCACATCGGATCAGTGATCTTGGTATCACTCTGATCCCCGACGTCTTAACAAAAACGCCACCCTTCGTTGACCAAGTTCGCGAAGGCTCGATCGCGTATCGGTCCGGTATGCAAACCAATGATTTGATTCTGCTGTTGAATGATCAACGGGCCGACTCTCGCAAGGGTTTGGAAAAGATGCTCGCAACCATCAACCGTGCCGATTCCTTTTATGTGCTCGTCCAACGCGGACAAGAATTGATTCGAATCCATGTCCGACCTTAGACCAAAATATCCTAACTTTCCATGCTATCGTTCACTTCTCCCCCTCGCCCTTGATAAAGGGAGAGGGGGTCGGGGGTTGAGGGTTTCGCGATGTTCTAACAGTGCGTTACACCCTCATCCCCCAGCCCCTTCTCCCTCGGCGAGGGAGAAGGGGAGCTTGCGAGCTCTTCGGTTCCGCTCTCGCTCGCACGACGCTAAACACATTTTCAGCGTTGCCTTTTGCGTCTTGTCGATCTTAGCATCGGTCAGCCTTTCAATCGAATTACTCGCAAGCGATCCGCCGCTGGATGAACAAGAACAACAAGCCTTCCAAGCAGCAGCTGACTTCTCGCAGGACTGCGTGGTTCAGGTGGAAACGTTTGGCGGTCAAGAGATTGTCAACAGACAGTTCGTCGCATCTGGCCCATCCACCGGAACGATTCTGACTCCAGACGGTTGGATTGTTACAAGCATATTTCAATTTCGTGGCCAGCCAGCGTCGATCACAGTCGTATTGCCCGATGAGCAGCGCAAGGCAGCTAAGCTGGTCGCGCGTGATCATAGTCGAGAATTGGCTCTTTTGAAAATCGACACTGACAAACCACTCCGAGCTGCGAAGGCAAGTGATCGAGGCTCATGGCAAGTCGGGCAGTGGGCGATTGCACTTGGTAAGACATTTGATTTCAAGGTTGCCAGTCGCAGCGTTGGAATATTGAGTGCCCAAGGACGTATTTGGAACAAGGCGATACAAACCGACGCCAAGATCTCACCGCAGAACTACGGTGGACCTCTAATTGACTTAAAGGGGAACGTAATGGGGATTCTCGTTCCGATCAATCCAGGAATTGCGACCGAGGGTGAAGTCGAGCAGTGGTATGACTCCGGTGTCGGGTTCGCTGTACCACTTGTCGATATCCTCGAACGCTTGCCTCGCTTGCAACGAGGGGAAGATATCTATTCTGGAAAGGCTGGTTTCCGATCACAGAGTCCTGACGAATTTGCACCTGAAATTGTATTGAGCGGAGTGACGCCGGGATCGCCGGCTGCCAAATCTGGCATGCGAGCCGGCGATCGAATTGTTGGGGCCGGGCCAAATCGCGATGGACTCAAAGCGGTTGCGATGCACTCCGAACTCAAACATGTTATGGGGACGCTCGACGCAGAGCAAACGATGTTTTTCGAGGTGGAACGCGAGGGAGCGAAGAAGCAGTTTGAAGTGACACTGGTTAAGGAACTGCCAACGTATCGAGAGCCGTTCTTGGGGGTTGTGATTGATCCGAGCAGTCCGCCAGCCGCTCCGAAAGTGATCGCCATCTTGCAGAACTCCCCCGCGGCAAAAGCAGGAATTGAGATAGGAGACTCCATCGTGGATGTAGGTGGATTAACGATGGACGAAAAGAACCCGTTCGACGCGCGGTTGGCTTTCCTCGATTTTCGTGAACCGATCACCTTGAAATTAGACCAAGACGGAAAAACAAGAAACGTTGTCGCAACGTTGGAAACGCACCCGGAAAGCGACTTCGAATGGCCCACCGTAAAAGTCATCGCTCCAGAAAACGCTGCGGAACCCAAGGGAGCAAAAGGGACCGTGCAACTGCCTTTAGGCGACGTGAAGAACAAGGCGTTCGCAATGGTTCCCTCGAACTACTCAGATAACGTTCCTCACGGATTGTTGATCGTGTATGCCGAAGCGGGTGTCCAAGACCAAAAGCAATGGGCCGATGCTTGGGAGCTTTTTGCCAGGGACAATCGATGGATCGTCGTCGTGAATCAGTCTGCGGACGATAAAGCATGGTCCTTGGACGAAGTGGAAATTGGCGTTCGGCTTCGATCGTATGTTTCCACCAATTACACGATCGATCGGCGACGTATTTGCGTTGGCGGAATTTCCTCCGGAATGTTACCTGGGCTAATTCTCGGTCTGCAAGGAGCCGAGACTTATCGAGGCGTTTGGCTGTGCAATGCTAAGATACCGGCGCGGGCTCGTGTTCCTGCGACCGAACCGCTTAAGTCAATTAATTTCTTTATCAACGGGACAGAGCCAACTCTGAACACCTTTGTCGCGCAAGCTCAAAAAATTGGCTACAGCGTTGCCTTTCATGCAGAAGAGATGACGGCCGCCAAGATGCTCGACTCGCAAGTACTCGGCAAGCTACAACGTTGGCTTCGCTTGTTGGAGGCCTACTGATGGCACCGAAACCCAAAGGCGAGGTCAATCGAAAACCGAAGACTCCTCAGCAGGTTCCTCGCAGCGAAATGGCCCATATGCGTTGGATGGTACTTGCCGCGTCCCTTGGGCTCATGTTGTTTGCGGTGGTTCTGCGTCTTCAGCCATCGTTGCTATCCAAAGACACGGCGCTCGCTTCCGATTTGTTCGGCAAAGTAGGAATTGTTTTCATGTGCACTTGGCTCGCATGGCCAGCGATTGAGATGCTTTGGCGGGCACCGAGTGGAATGGCACTTTTCAT
>JAYVPE010000639.1:0-3449 GCA_043757575.1 Pirellula sp. | reverse complement strand
CACCGCGAAAATCCCATGCAGATTCTCTTTGAGGATAACCATCTTTTGGTTTTAAACAAACCAGCAAACTGGGTTGTCCAGGGAGCTGCCCCAGGCCAAAAAAGTCTTTTTGACTGGTCGGAGGCCTACCTCAAAGCCAAGTACGATAAACCAGGCAAGGTTTTTATTGGCGTTGTGAGCCGGTTGGATGCCCCTGTTACGGGCGTTTTGCCTTTTGCACGGACTAGCAAAGCAGCAAGCCGCTTGAGTGAGCAATTCCGCGACCGCACGACTCGCAAGACGTACTGGGCAATCGTCGGTCGTCGTCCGAAGGAATTAGTCGCTCGGCTGGAACACCATCTATTGCGAAGAGAAGAAGACTTTAAGACGCGGGTCGGTACCTCGGCTACTGCGGAGAGCAAACTCGCCATTCTCGAATATCGTTGCATTGGGCAAAATAGGCTCGGCTTTGAACTTGAAATAAATCTTATTTCCGGTCGCAAGCATCAAATACGTACCCAACTGGAAACTATCGGCTGCCCGATCCTCGGCGACAAAAAATACGGTTCCGACAAAGCTTTTACTGAGGGTATCGCCTTGCATTGCAGGAGCTTGGCTTTGAGCCATCCAACATTAAAAACAGAATTGCACTTCGAAGCCAAACTCCCAGAATACTGGCAGTGGAGCGCGCAATAGCATTGATCTATCTCGACAATAACGCAACGAGCCTGATTGACCCAATGGTCGTTGATCGAATGCAAGAACTGATGCAAATGCGGCTCGCTAATCCCAGTAGCCAGCACGCGGCTGGTCGACAAGCCAGACAGGTTGTTGAACAAGCTCGTGAAACCATACTGAAGCATTGCGGAGGTCGAAACCAAGGAATGGCCAGCGATCAGCTATTGTTTACAAGCGGTGGTACTGAATCAAATAACCTCGCGATCTTTGGCCTTTCGGAGAAGATTCCAGGTGCCATCGTCGTCTCAAGTATCGAGCACCCAAGCGTACTTGCTGCAGCCCAATACGCTGGCTCAAGTGGGCGAGAAATTCGATACTTGCCCTGTTCCTGCGATGGCGTTGTATGCCTAGATCGGCTTGAGGAATGGCTAGCAACACAATCGATCAGTGGACCAATCGCATTGGTGTCGCTCATGCTGGCCAACAATGAGACAGGCGTATTGCAGCCAGTGGCCCGCGCGGCAGCAATGTGCCATAAATCAGGCGTATTGATTCACACTGACGCAGTACAAGTTCTCGGGAAGTCCGAATTGAACTTTGCGAACTTGGACGTGGATGCGATGACGATTACCTCGCACAAGCTTCACGGGCCGACCGGAATTGGAGCCTTGGTGGTGCGGCACGGAGTTCAACTGGTTCCACAAACCTTAGGAGGATTCCAGCAATTGGGCCTTCGCCCTGGAACGGAAATGCCAGTTCTCTCTGGAGGCTTTGAAGTAGCTGTTGCCAATTCAAAAAAGCATCTCCTCCATCGAGAGGCCACGATGAAAAGACTTCGCGACAGACTACAACAAGAAATAGAAGTTGCAATTCCGACTGCGGTTGCAGTGGGGGCTCAGTCAGCGCGCCTGCCTCACACATTGAGTATTGCATTTCAGGGAGTGGATCGGCAAGCACTGCAACTAGCCCTGGATATCTCAGGTATTGCGTGTAGTACGGGATCCGCATGTGCAAGTGGATCGAGCCAACCGTCGCATGTACTTGAAGCGATGCGACTGGATCCTTCGATCATTCGAGGGGGTATTCGATTTAGTTTGTCTGCAGAAACGCTTGATCAGGAAATCGATCAGGTCGTTGAATCGCTGACCGCAATAGTACCTCGACTAACGAAGAGTAAGGAGTGGGGCAGCGGCTCCGCCCGCTGACATCTTCGCGGCTCCGCCCGCTGACAACTTCGCGGCTCCGCCCGCTGACATCTTCGCGGCTCCGCCCGCTGACATCTTCGCGGCTCCGCCCGCTGACATCTTCGCCGCTCCGCCCGCTGACATCTTCGCCGCTCCGCCCGCTGACATCTTCGCCGCTCCCTGCGAACGGAGTCGCAGGGCCACAATAATAGCGTAGAAGGCAAACTTTGCGTTTAAAACATTCGAACGCCGACCGTGAGCAAAATATTTGCATAGCGCTGAATATCACCTGTTTGCACCGTTAAGACATGGTCTACGGTTGAGACACGATTATAAAACTCCCATTTCTCGATCGGTTCTAATGATATCTTGATATCCGCTTTCCGAATCGTCTCGCGGTATTCCGCCCATACAGGAGGGTCGCCTTGTAGCGCGTAAAGTCCGCTTGTTTCTGTCATCATCGTTTGAATCGCTTCTATAGAAATCGCGGAAAGAATCGCTTCGAGCACTTGATTGCACGTGACAAGTCCCGGCATCAGATTCAAGGAGACTAGCTCACTCTTTGGCCCTCGTTTGCTGGAGGCAGGGTAGTTGCCATCGGCGATTAGAATGGTTGCGTGGTGCCCAGCCTCAGCGAGAATTCGCGTAATGGCAGGATGAATCAATTGGCTGCGAAGCATCAGGATTTTCCAGGAGGAATATGGAACTGCGAAATTAGCATTTGTTAATGCGTCACCAGTTGCAAAATAGCGGCGAATCGTATTATTGCATATTTCTGCTCTAACAGCATTGAGGAGCACGGTTGCAGGTGGCTATACTCATTGGTTCGACGTTACTAGCAGTACTTTGCCTTCCCTATTTTTTTAGTGGTTTCACACGGGGATGGCAAATATCCTAACCATTGACGTTTCCATCCGAATACATGGCCAAAAGTAAATTCGTGAAAATTTCAGGAGTTGTCCTCGCTGTACTTCTGCTGTGGACGGTGAAGCAATTTGAACATGCACAAAGTTTGCTTGCTCAATCGGGAGCGGAGTCAAAGAGTCCAGCGAAGCAGATTACATATCTAGCCGATCCAGAAATCAGAGAGAGCAGCGGTTTAGTCCTTTCCCAACGCCATGATAACTGCTTCTGGACTCACAATGACTCGGGGGATGCTCCACGACTCTTCCTAGTGCATCGCGATGGTAGAACAATCGCAAGGCTGAAAATCGCCGGAGCTAAAGCGTTGGATTGGGAAGACATCGCATCTGCCACTATCCACGGCACTCCAAAACTCATCATAGGTGATATCGGCGGTAACGCCTTGAAGCGTGACCATGTCACACTGTACATCCTGTCGGAACCAAAATTCCTGTTTGACGATTCAAAGCCCAAACTGCCAATTGAATCCGTAGCAACAGTTGAGACGGCGATCGATGTTGTGTTCAACGGTGGAGTGACCAACTACGAAGGAATTGCTGTGGACCGTTCGGCTAAATCAATCCTGATTTTCGAAAAATCCTTCACTGGTCGCGTATA
Source organism: Pirellula sp. (assembly GCA_043757575.1). Lineage (GTDB taxonomy): Bacteria > Planctomycetota > Planctomycetia > Pirellulales > Pirellulaceae > JBKCUI01. Next base: position 87 of record JAYVPE010000639.1, on the reverse strand, counting down.
TTCCATCCCGCTTCCAGATTCGACAAAGAAAAGAATGGAAGTCGAAGCCAAGTATATCGGCCAAACCGGCATCCCATTCGCTAGTGC
>JAYVPE010000638.1:0-3450 GCA_043757575.1 Pirellula sp. | reverse complement strand
AGTACTAGTGCCAGCTCATTTGTTCGCGAAAATTTCTTAGTAGATTTCACGTGTCAATTTGTTTTGGTGATCTCAGCTCAATGGATGAAAGTGCGTTTTCTGCGTATCATTGCAATGGGCTGTAAATGCCTTTTTTATAACAACTCCTCTAAACGTATACATTCCCATGTCGACCGCATCTGCATTAGCTAAGCCAACATCCGCTGTTCAAGACCCCTATTTTCAGGAGCTTTTCGCCGAGCGAATCGGCGGTATTAGCTACGGCAAAGGCAATGAGATCTACAAGTTCGAAATGATCAAGCGGGCTAAACGCAAAGCAATGGCTGACTACCCGGATCGCGGACTGCTCGATTATGGCATCGGCGAAAACGACTCGATGGCAGACAACAAAGTCCGGCAACAAATGTCCGTCGAGATCAATCGAACGGAAAATCGCGGGTACATGGACAACGGTCCCGCTGAATTTAAGCAAGCCGTCAGTCGATTCATGAAACGCGAGTTTCAAGTCGAATTGGATGCGACAACCCAAATCAATCATTGCATTGGCAGCAAGACCGCTTTGTCCATGTTGCCCGCGTGCTTCATCAACCCTGGTGACATCACGATGATGACTGTGCCCGGCTATCCCGTTGCTGGCACTCATACAAAATACTACGGTGGCACGGTGTATCGATTGCCACTCTTGGCCGAGAACCATTTCTATCCTGACTTTAGTCAAGTCAACGACGAGACGTGGGGGCGGACCAAGATGGTTGTGGTCAACTACCCCAATAGTCCAACCGGACAGGTGGCAACACAGAATTTTTATGCCGAGATGGTCGAGCTCGCACACAAACATAAGTTCATTATCGTTCAGGACGCCGCACATATTTTGTTGACTTTCCGAGGTAAGCCATTAAGTTTCTTGCAAACTCCTGGCGCGATGGACGTCGGTGTCGAAGTGCACTCGATGAGCAAAGGCTTTGACATGATCGGCTGGCGCATCGGCTGGGTTTGTGGTAATGCAAGAATCGTTCAAGCGTTGTCCGATGTTAAGGACAATTGCGACAGTGGCCAATTTGGAGCAGTGCAGCGGGCCGCCATCATAGGACTTGATTCGCCCGAGATTCCTCAACGTATCAATACGAAGTATCGTCGTCGGCTAGAAAAGTTGGTGGCATGCCTTCGCAGTTGTGGATTCACATGCGATGTTCCTGGCGGAAGTTATTTTCTCTATACCAAGGCGCCCAAAGGCATCCTGGGAGGATTGCAGTTCGCAAATGCTGAGGAAGCTTCTCAATATTTCATCACCGAGCATTCGATGGTGACAGTTCCTTGGGATGATGCTGGTAGTTTCTTGCGATTTTCAGTTACTTACGAAGCCGACGATGAGGCTGGCGAAGATGCATTGATGTCCGAAACACTTCGGCGTATCGGTTCGCTATCGCTGGTCTTTTAGTCATGAATTTAACCCGTGTACTCCAACCGTACGTTTGCTGCTTGGGCAATCCCATAGCAGGCAACCCGACGCAGTTTGTGATGTACCGCGCCGCGCGCGCTTGTGGTGTCGATTGGCGATTCTTTACGTCACAGGTGGAAACCGACCAATTTGAGATCGCCTTTCGCGGTGTTCAAGCGTTAGGGCTCAGCGGAGTGGCCCTTTTTGATCCCTTTCAATCCGTAGCGATGCCGTTGCTGGATAGTGTGACGGAATCTGCAATGTGCCTGGGAAGGGCCAATGTTGCTCGGCTAGATGGAAGTTCTTGGCTGGGCGACAACACGCTCGGCATCGGAATCATCAACTGCATCGAGCCCTTGCTCGAGACTTCTCGCACTTCGCTTTCCTCCGAAAGCGTTGACCAAGGGCGCGACAGGCAATCGACGATTTTAGTCGTGGGTGACGCCAAAGTTGCAAACGCGATGCGATTAGCAAGTCCCGCGTTAGCAAAGCGAATCATCGTCGTGCGTGATGGAATCGGGGACCAGCCGAAGCCGTTAGAACTAGAAGGAAAAAATCCGCAAGAAGTCAACGACTTGCTGGAATGGGCATCTCTCGAAGAATTTTCGCAGAGCGGTTCGAGAGTTAGCTGCTTGGTATTAGCATCCGCCCCAAACGCTACGGTTTCACGGCAAATCGCGGGCTTGTCGTGGAGTAAATCGGCCAATTGCCTTATTCTTGCCTCTGCCTCTGAGAAGCAATTGCGACCTTGGAGAGATTCCATGAAAGTCCACAATATGAATCACGTTGATCCTGTGGAATTGATGGCACATCAAGCAGCGGCAGACTTTAATTTCTGGACTGGAGTTAATCCTGCCATCGATTTGATTCGTGATTCGCTCGAGGAGTACATGCAATGGTAACATCACAGCTTAGCTTTAGGTAAAATAGGGCCTTACACATTATTCTGTAGCAATGGAAAGCGGCGGAGAGCCAGCGTTTCAAGAATAAGGTTATGTTTAGCTGATGGAGCAAGGCCCTAACGCCTTGATCGCGATCTTCAAAAAACGGACTGATTTCACAGCTCTTAACAATACAATCGATCAACCTATGTTGGAAAAAGATGGAGCGACTACCGGATCTGCGGTGGATGCTGGTTACGGTTGGGTAGCAGAATGGGAAAAACACGAAGCGACATGGATAGCTTGGCCTCACAATGCAAAAACCTGGCCAGGCAAATTCAACAAAATCCCCAATGTGACAGAGCAAATGGTCCGCGCCCTGGCAGAAGTCGAGCATGTTCATGTGCTCGGTGGCACTCCTGATGCGACATTACAAGCGCGGCAGTTTTTAAGTGGCGCAACCAACGTCACGATCCATGAGACGGACACCAACGATTGCTGGATTCGCGATTTTGGTCCAACTTTTTTGTTGAGTCACGATCGAAAAGAGCTAGGTGCAACACGATGGCGGTTCAACGCATGGGGAGGCAAGTACCCGCACGAAAAAGACGCATCCGCGTCGGCAAAGATCTGTGAGATGCTTAGCGATCAAGGCAAGTTGCGCAAGGAAGGAGAACCTGCGATGGTGTCTTTTGGTTCGAGTTTAGTTGGCGAAGGTGGCGGCCTGGAGACCGATGGCCAGGGAACATTGATGACTACCAGCAGTTGTTTGCTTGCCTCCACTCGCAATTTTCATTGGACTCGCGAACGGATCGAAGCCGAGTTGAAACGGATGCTTGGAATTCGAAAAGTACTTTGGGTCGATGGCGGAGCATTGGCCGGTGACGACACCGATAGTCACATCGATCAATTAGCAAGGTTTATTCGACCCGGTCTCGTCGTCGCAGCCGTTTCCTATTCCAGTAACGACAGCAACGCGGACAAATTAAACTTGCAACGGGAACACCTTATCGAAATGACGGACGCCGAGGGTCGGTCACTCGACATTATTCCACTGATGACGCCACCGCCTCGTTTGATCCAAGGCAAGCGAGTGCCTGAGAGCTACTGCAATTTTTACATCGCCAATGA